>JAYTTA010000569.1:0-3097 GCA_043745345.1 Acetobacteraceae bacterium
CCAGCGCCAGCGCGCTGTGCGGTGTGGCTCCCATGGCATACAGGTCGCCCAGGCAGTGATGCGCAACGATCCGGCCGAACAGATGCGGGTCGTCGATGAAGGCGCGGAACTGATCGACAGACTGCACCAGCAGTCTTCCGGGCGGCACGGCGAAGGCGGCGGCGTCGTCGCGCTGCACGAGGTCGATCTCTGCCGTTTCTGGCTGCAGCCGCGCCAGCACCGATTGCAGCACGGACCCGCCGATTTTCGCCGCACAGCCACCGCAACGCATTTCCGCCTGCGCTAGCACGGCGCGGCCGGCAGCATCGGCGACCCCGGGCGCAACCGTCGGGATTTCGGCTTGCATTGCCGACAGGTCAGAAAACCGGCGCATGAAGCGGCGGTCGATGTGGTCCTTCCAGCGCCACGCCCAGCCGCCCTCGAACGACAGTTTTCCGCGCGCGCCAATGGCATGTCCGTCGGCGGTCGAGATCAGGCTGAGCCAGGTCCGCTGCGGCTGGAACTTCTCGAGCGGCCGGCCGGATACCGCGCGGCGCAGGTTTTCGGTCAGCTTGGGGCCGGCGCGCACCGCGATGACACCGGATTTCTCCCGCGCGTGACCTTCGATCGTGGCCACGTCGCCGCCTGCGAACACGCCGGGGTGGGAGATCGATTGCAGAGTCTCGCCGACGCGCAGGAAACCGCCCGCATCGACCTCCAGCCCGGTTCGCGCCAGCCAGGCCGGGCCGACCGCCGGAGTTGCCACCAGAATTTCGTCCAGTTCGGCCGGCGACTGGTTTTTAAAGTGCACGCGGCCGGGCTCGATCGATACGGCGCGATGGTCCGGATGCACGGCGACGCCGCGGTTTGCCAGTGCCCGGCAGACCCGCGCACGGGCGCCGTCGCCGAATTTCGGCAATATCGCGGGCCCGGCACCGAACAGCGCGACGCTGGCCTGGTCCCGCGAAAACCGCTGCCGCACCGCGAAGGCGAGCTCGACCGCGCCCGCGCCGTCGCCGATCACGCCGAGCCGGATCGGGCGGCAGGATGCCGCGACGCGATCCTCCAGCGCCCGCCACCTGGCGATCAGCGCGCCGATCGGTTTGACCGCAACGGCGTGCTCCGCGGCGCCGGCGATCGCCGACAGGTCTGGTGTGCAGCCGATATCGATCGAGGCGATGTCAAAGGACACCGGCGGCCGGTTTCCGATGCTTATCGTTTTCGAAGTCGGATCGATGCCGGTGGCGGACCCATGAAAAAGCCGCGCGCCGGCGAACTTCGCCAGGCGACGAACATCGATGTGCATGTCGTCGAAGCCGTACTGGCCGGCAATGAAGCCGGGCAGCATTCCAGAGTAGGGGGTCTCGACGTCGCGCGCGATCACGCTCAGCCGCACCCCCGGCATCGGGCGCATGCCGAACCGGCGTAGCACGGCGACGTGGGCGTGGCCGCATCCGACCAGCACGATGTCCTTGAGTATCGGGGTTGCGGGCCGCACTTGTTTCTCGATCGAGGCCGGTCGCATTAGGCTTGGCGTGTTGGCGGAACTGGATTATTTCAACTTATGTCATCCCCGACCGTACGCCAAAATGTCGCCCTGCTGCCGTCGGTGGATGCGCTACTGCGCCGGCCCGTGTTGCGCGAGGCCACCTTGGAACACGGTCGTGGCGCGACAGTCGCGGCATTGCGCCAGGCATTGGACGCCTTGCGCAGCACCGCCATCGCCGACCGGGAAACCGCGATCGTGTTGGCCGAAAGCGCCGCGCTGGCCGAACTCGTGCGCCAAATGCGGCCCAGCCTGCGGCGGGTGTTCAACCTCACTGGCACCGTGCTGCACACCAATCTCGGGCGCGCTCCGTTGCCGCCCGAGGCGATTGCCGCGATAGCCGCGGCAGCGGACGCCTGCAACCTCGAATACGATCTGGATCAGGGCGGACGCGGCGAGCGTGACGACCATGTCTCTGACATCCTGTGCCGGTTGACCGGCGCCGAGGCCGCCCTGGTCGTCAACAACAACGCCGCCGCTGTGCTGCTGGCGCTGAACACCCTGGCCGCGGACCGTGAGGTGATTGTTTCGCGCGGAGAACTGATCGAGATCGGCGGCGCCTTTCGAATTCCGGATATCATCCTCCGCGCCCAGTGCCGGCTGCGCGAGGTCGGCACCACCAACCGCACCCATGCCTTCGACTACGAGGACGCGATCGGGCCCCAGACCGGCGCGCTGCTGAAGGTGCACAAGGCCAACTACGTCATCCAGGGTTTCACCGCCGAAGTGGCCGAGCGCGACCTGGCCGCGATCGCGCGCGCGAAAAACATCCCGCTGGTGGTGGACCTCGGCAGCGGCAGCCTGATCAACCTCGGCAGCTACGGCCTGCCGCACGAGCCGACGCCGATGGAGGCGATCGCTGCCGGCGCCGATCTGATCACGTTCAGCGGCGACAAGCTGCTCGGCGGTCCGCAGGCCGGGCTGATCGTCGGACGCGCCGACCTGGTGGCGCGGCTGCGGCGTAACCCGCTCAAGCGCGCGCTGCGGGTCGATAAATTTACTTTGGCCGCATTGGAGGCGGTGCTGCGGCTGTACGCCGATCCGGAGCGGCTGGCGCAACGGCTGCCGACCTTGCGCCGGCTGGTGCGCACCCAAGGTGATATCCACGCCTGCGCCGAACGCCTGCTGCCGGCGCTTTCTGCCCGGTTGGCAGCGATGGAGGTCACCATCGTTGCGGTCAGCAGCCAGATCGGCAGCGGCTCTCGCCCGATCGACCTGCTTGCCAGTCATGCCGTGTCGCTGCGCCCCGGCAGCGACGCGGCCCTTATCGATCTTGCCCGGGCGTTCCGGGCCCTACCGATCCCGGTGATCGGCCGGCTGCACGACGGTGCCCTGCTGTTCGACCTGCGCTGCCTGGAAGACGAGACCGAGTTCGTCGCACAGCTCGGCCATCTGGAACTCGCAGCCAGCATCGTGTAGCCTAGCGAAGGAAGAGAACCGAGCCCCGGTGGGCCGCGCGGACTTCAAATCCGTTGGGGGGCGCTGGCGTCCCTGGTGGGTTCGACTCCCGCCTCTTCCGCCAGAACTCCCTCCATACTAATTCTTAGATGATCGAAAGTGCTAGTAAACGCA
>JAYTTA010000570.1:0-11533 GCA_043745345.1 Acetobacteraceae bacterium
GCGCCTGAGGCGGTATGGAACAAATTCCTGCAGCCGATGCCGCCGCGACACCATCACGCCATCCTGGCGATGCGGATGCGGGTGCCGGAGTTCTCGATCGACGGCGATGAGCTGGCGTTCGCGCAATACTGCCACGTCGTGCGGCGGGTGCTCGACATCGGCAGGTGGCTGGCGCTCGGCAATTTGGCGCCTTGCCCGGTGTCGCTGCGGCCGTCGCTGGGCGATTGGCCGGTTGCGGATATCGCCGGCCGGTATGTCGGGGTTACGGCACGGGGCGTCGATTACCGGGTCTATTGCGAACAGGCGGGAGCCGGTGGCCGGGACATACTGTGCCTGCACACCGCCGGCGCCGATGGCCGGCAGTTCCATCGGCTGATGGCTGATCCGCGGCTGGTGGCGTGTCGGATGGTGTCGTTCGACCTGCCGTGGCATGGCAGATCGCCACCGCCGGCCAACGCCATTCCTGGTTCCTGGCGGCTCGATACCGATCTGTATGTCGAGCTGATAATGGGCGTTGTCGCCGCCGCCGGGCTGGACCGGCCGATCGTGCTCGGCGCCTCGATGTCGGGTGAGATCTGCCTGGAACTCGCCTATCGCCATCCGGAAAGTTTTTCGGGGATCATCGCCTGCGAGGCGTGCGACCGGATCGAGCGGCGCCGCGCCGTGTGGGCCGCCGACCCGCGCGTCAACCAGGCGTATTTCATTCCCGAATGGATCACCGGACTGATGGCGCCGCAATCGCCGGCGGAGGCCGCGGCCGACGTGAACTGGCACTACGCGCAGGGCGGCCCCGGCGTGTTCGCCGGCGATATCCTTTTCTATGCCGACGAGTGGGATGCGCGCGACCGGGTAGGGCGCATCGACACCGCGCGGTGTCCGCTGTTCATGCTGACGGGCGAGTATGACTATTCGTGCACCGCCGAAGCCTCGGCCGCTACCGCCGCCAAGATTTCTGGCGCACGGTTTCAGCGGATGGACGGCATCGGCCATTTTCCGTTCGCCGAGAACCCGAGATTATTTGCCGACTACCTGCTACCGATCCTGGCCGAGTTGGGCTGACGCGGGCAGCAGGCTACTCAGCCGGCGCGGCGCCGGCGAAGCCCGAGCAGGCCGAGCAGGCCGATGCCGAGCATCGTCACGCTGGCCGGCTCAGGCACAAGGAAAGCTTCGCCGCCAGGATTGCCCAATCCGGTCACCATCTGGCTATAGGTGCCGTCGGCATTGAGCGCGCCGACGAAGCCCTCGCCCGCGGCGTCCTGCGCCGCCGAGTAACCGATGTTGAAGCCGAACGCGCCGGTAATCGCGTAAACGATGTTGGTTGTCTTGTCGGCCACAAGCAGCGTCTTTTCGGTGCCGGCGGCGAACACCGTGTCGTCCACCAGCACGCCGGCCTGCAGCAGCAGAGAAGCCGCGGTCTGTGCGGGGGTGCCCGGGTTGGTAAGGAACACCAGCACCCCATCGCCCTGGCTGTCGAGCACCAGCTTGCCGTCCTGTGTCAGCGACAGGCTATCCGGGTCCTGCAGGTTCAGCGTCGTCGGCGCGCCGGCATTGAGCGGCGTCGCCGAGGCGTTGCCGTTCAGGACACCGGCCACGTTAACCATGCCTGAGCCGAGCACGGCGCTGACCAGCGCCGGATCGGTGTTGGGCGACTTGCCGGGATTGGACGCGGTGAGGAAGGCGCCGCCTTTGGTGAACAGCGCATCGTCGTAGCCGCCGCCATGCGGGATGGCGCTGAAGGCGAGGACGGAGGATTTGGCCAAGCTGCCGGGCGTCAGCAGCACCACGTTGGGGTGGCCGTCCTCGTTCTGCATCAACCACAGCTTGCCGCTCGTCGGATCGTAGCGCAGCCCGTCATTGTGCCCGGCGACGGTGGTCGAGTTCAGCAGCGCTCCGCCGGCGTTGTATTCGGCGATGGTGCTGGTGCCGCCCGATCCATCCTTCGGCGTGCCGTTGCTGTAGCCGATGTAGACGTTGCCGCCGAACACCTCGACCGAGTCGGCACCGCTGGTACCGGCCAGGCCTGGCGCGAAAGTCGTGACCGTGTAGCCGGCGCCGGCCACGGGTGCCGCGTGAGCGGCCGCGGCAAGCATCACGGAAACGGCACTCAGAGATGATAGAAATGCAACGGCGCGCATGATGGACTCCCGTGAACGCGATCGGCTGAACGACTGGCCATATGATCAACCAGTAGGCGCGAAAACTTGTTACGGGTGTGACAGTCTCGGGTCGGTGCCGCATTTTCACGCGGGCGTAATCAATTCGCGCCCAAGGCGGGTATGGTCAAACCGCCTCGGCTGGGCGAGTTTGCCAATCTGACAACGGGAAAAATACCATGCTCACCCTTGCCGACGCCCAAACCATCGTCACCAATGCCGTTGCCCATGCGCGCGAGAAAAAATTCCAGCCGCTGGCGGTGGCGGTGCTGGACGCGCGCGGGGTGCTGAAGGCTTTCGGCGCCGAAGACGGCACCAGCCTGAAGCGGGCGGAGATTGCGACCGGCAAGGCGTTTGGCGCGCTGTCGCTGGGAATGGGCTCACGCTCCATCGCCAAGGCGGCGGCTGAGCGGCCGGCTTTCGTTGCCGCAGTGACGCATGCGGTGGGAGGATCGCTTATTCCGGTGCCGGGCGGCGTGCTGCTGCGCGACGGCGCCGGGCTGATCGTCGGCGCGGTCGGGATTTCTGGCGACAACTCCGACAACGACGAGGCGGCAGCATTGGCCGGCGTTGCGGCGACGGCCTTCAAGGCCGACCCAGGCGCCTAAACCCAGGCGCTTCAGGACGCTATCCTGGCGAGATACGGGGCGTAGCAGGCAAAGGTTCCAACTGGCCGACTTTGGCCAGTTGGAAGGCCTGCAGAAGGAGCGTTCCATGCTTCTCCTTGCCTACCCCGGCGCTTTAGTCGTATTTTTTTATCGCAATGAAATCAGGCTTTAGATCATGGTATGGGATAATCTTCCGAAAACCACTCTTTGAGACAACGGCGAGATGATTTTTGCCTCAGCCGACGCTGAGCATCTGCTGCTCGTCGGCCGGGTCGGGGTGGCGCATCAGGCCGCGGCGCAGCTTTTCGTGGTCGAGCTCGCCCTCCCACCAGGCGACCACCACCGTCGCCACGCCGTTGCCGATCAGGTTGGTGATGGCGCGGCACTCGCTCATGAACTTGTCGATGCCGAGCACGATCGCCATTCCCGGGACAAGTTTGGGATCGATCACCGCCAGGGTCGCGGCCAGGGTGATGAAGCCGGCGCCGGTGACGCCGCTGGCGCCCTTCGAAGTCAGCATGGCGACGCCGATGATGGTGAGCTGCTGACCGAAGCCGAGGTCGGCACCCAAGGCCTGACCGATGAACAGGGTGGCCAGCGTCATGTAGATGTTGGTGCCGTCGAGGTTGAAGGAGTATCCGGTCGGCACGACCAGCCCGACCACCGGCTTGGAGCAGCCGAGTTTCTCCAGCTTGGCCATCAGCTGCGGCAGTGCGCTTTCGGACGAGCTGGTGCCGAGCACGATCAGCAACTCATCGCGGATGTAGGCCATGAACCGGAAGATGCTGAAGCCGACAACGCGGGCGATGGTGCCGAGCACGACCACGACGAAGATGGCGGCCGTCGCGTAGAAGGTCAGGATCAGTTCGAACAGGTTGCCGAGCGCCGCCGGACCGAACTTGCCGACCGTATAGGCCATGGCGCCGAAGGCGCCGAACGGCGCCGCCTTCATGACGATGCCGATGATGCCGAAGAACACGTGGGCCAGGTCGTCGATCCCGGTGCGCAGCGCCTGGCCGCGGGTGCCCATCGCCATCAGCGAGAAGCCGAACAGGATGGCGACCAGCAGTACCTGCAGGATCTCGCCCTGGGCGAAGCCGCCGACCACGGCGTCGGGGATGATGTGCAGGATGAAATCGACGCTCTTCATCTCGTGCGCCTGGCGAGCGAAGCCGGCGACGCTGGCGGCATCCGGCACCTTGCCGCCGAAGTTGGCGCCGGGTCTGGTCAGGTTGCCGATCAGCAGGCCGATCAGCAGGGCAAACGACGAGACAACCTCAAAATAAACCAGCGCCTTGAGCCCGACGCGACCAACCTTCTTGGCGTCCTGGATATGGGCGATGCCGGAGACGACGGTGAAGAAGATGATCGGCGCGATCAGCATCTTTATCAGCTTGATGAAGCCGTCGCCGAGCGCTTTGACCCATTCGTTGGTGGCGATGGCGGGGAGCAGCCAGCCGACGATGGCGCCGAGCACGATGGCGAACAGCACCTGGATGTAGAGCACCCTGTAGAACGGTTTTTTGGCGATCGGCTCAATGCGGCCGGGCACTACGGCATCCATGTTCCAGCCCCTTTGAAATCTGCGACACCCGCTTTGACGCGTGAACGTCACGGTTCGCGCATTAGCAGGATTGTCCTGTTCGTCAACGGATATCCCGCAGCCCCGTCCGTCGGCGCCGCGACATCGCGCGCTTTTCACGCCCTGAGCCAGGCGCCATAGTCGGGCAAACAGATCATAGGGGAAGAAATGGGAAAACTCACGGGCCGTGTTGCGATCGTCACCGGTGCCAGCCGCGGCATCGGCCAGGCCATCGCCGAGTTGTTTGCAAGCGAAGGGGCTCGCGTGGTGTGCGCCGCGCGCACCTTGGAGGAGGGCGACCACAAGATGTTGGAGGGTTCGCTCAAGCGTACCGTTGCGAACATCCGTGCCGGCGGCGGCGAGGCGATCGCGGTTACCGCCGACGTATCGACCGAGGGTGAGTGTTTTTCCCTGATTGAGCAGGCGCGGGCGGCGTATGGGCCGATCGACATTCTGGTCAACAACGCGGCTCTCAACTACTACATTCCGACCGCCGAATACCCGACCAGCCGGTGGGCGCGGGCGTTCGCGGTCAACGTGCATGGGCCGTTTATTCTGTCCAAGGCGGTGCTGGCCGATATGATCCCGCGGCGGTCGGGGGCCATCGTCAACATCAGTTCGGGGGCGGCGATCGGGCCGGGACGTGGTCCATACGAAGATCAGACCGTGCGCGGCGGGGTGCTGTACGGCGCCACCAAGGCGGCGCTGGAGCGGTTCACCCAGGGCCTGGCGCAGGAGATGTCGGAGCATAGCGGCATCACCGTGGCCGCGCTGTCGCCGTCGCGGGTGGTGCCGACGCCGGGGACGCTGCATTTCAAGTTGGTCGACGGGCCGGATGATCCGCGCGGCGAACCGGTTTCCTACATGGCGCGCGCGGCGCTGCTGCTGGCCAGCGAGCCGGCGGCCAAGGTCAATGGCCGGGTGACATACAGCCAGCAGATCCTGAAGGAATACGGCCTTATCGAGACTGCGTCAGGGCGTGGCGTGGAAATCGCCGGGTCGGGCTATTCCCAGGTCTAGAAGGGCCTTGCGCCCGGTCTGGATATAGTCGCGGGTCAGCGGCACGGCGGCCTGGCCGCGGGTGAGCTGGACCTGGAACACCATGTGGCTGCCGTGACGGAAGGCGAGCTCACTGAGGACCAGATAGAGCTCGAACATGCGGCAGAACCGGTCGTCGTAAATCGCGGCGATGGTGTCGCGGTTGGCGGCGAACCGGCGGCGCCAGTGGCGGAGGGTCTCGGCGTAATGAAGCCGCAGGATCTCAATGTCGGTGGCGATCAGGCCACTCCGCTCGACCGCGGGCAGCACCTCGCTCAACGCCGGACAGTAGCCGCCGGGGAAGATGTACTTGGTGATCCACCGGCTGGTCTGGCCGGGGCCATGGGTGCGGCCGATCGCGTGCAGCAGGGCAACGCCGTCGGCATGCAGGGCGCGGTTCACGGCGTCGAAGAACGCGCCGTAGTGGCCGACGCCGACATGCTCGAACATGCCGACCGAGACGACGCGGTCGAACCGGCGGTCGGGAGACAGCGCGCGGTAATCCAGCAGCTCGAACGTCACGCGGTCACTCAGGCCTTCGGCTGCGGCACGGGCACGGGCCTCGTCCAGCTGCTCGGCGGACAGGGTGATGCCGGTGACGATGGCGCCGTGATCACGCGCCAGCGTGAGCGCCATGCCGCCCCAGCCGCAGCCGATATCGAGCACGTGCAGGCCCGGGCGGTCGAGGCACAGCTTGGCGGCGATGTGCTGCTTCTTGGCCGCCTGCGCTTCTTCCAGGGTCTCGTGGCCGGTGGCAAAGTAGGCGCAGGAATATTGTCGGTCGCGGTCGAGGAACAGGGAATACAGCCGTCCGTTGAGGTCGTAGTGGTGGGCCACGTTGCGGCGAGCGCGGCCAGACGGGTTGTACTGGCGCAGCCGGCGCGACAGGCCGCCGAGGAGGTGTCTCAGCCGGCCGATTGGATGCACGGCGCCGTTGGCCCGGTAGTTGCGGATGACGGCATCCACGAGTTCGAACACCGTGCAGCCGACCGGCATGACGCTTCCGTGCATCAAGGCCTCGCCGACGGCGAGTTCGGGGTCGAGCAGGATGTGGCGGATGGTCCTGGCGTCGCGAATCCGGAACGCAACGTTTGGTGCGGCGCCTGCCGTGCCATAGTGTGTGTGTTGCCCATCCGGCCAGTGGACAACGATCTGGCCGATGGTGACGAACCGTTTCAGGATCGCGTCAAGCGCACCCCGCATCATTCCAGGCCGACCTGTTCGCCAAGGTTATCCGACACGCCAGACAACGCCGAGCTGTATCGGCAGATTCCCATAACGAATTGCGGCCAGCCCCTCAATCGAAGGTCTGGCCGCAGGATCGTCACGAAGGCTGAAAGAGAGAAAATCAGTCGTCGAGCTGGACGCCGTCGGCATTCGGGTCGAACAGCTCCAGCGGCTCGGCGGCGTCTTCCTCGGCGGCCAAGCCAACACGCTCTCCGCGCGCCTGCTTTTCCGCCTCCTCGGGACTACGGGCGACGTTCGCGGTCACCGGCATGGTGACCTCGGGGTGCAGCACGACGCGCACGGTGGTCAGGCCCAACATCTTGATTGGATGGTCGAGCACAACCTGCTGGCGGTTGATGGTCAGCCCGCCGGCGGTGCAAGCGTCGGCGATGTCGCGCGGCGACACCGATCCATATAGGCTGCCCGATTCGCCAGCTTGGCGGATGATGACGACGGTGAGGCCGCCGACCCGCTCGGCCAGGCGCTCGGCCTCGTTACGGCGCTTGATATTCTGCGCCTCAAGCTGGGCACGGTCGTTCTCGAACCGCGCCAGGCTCGTCTTGTTGGCGCGAATCGCCTTCTTCTCGGGCAGCAGGAAGTTGCGGGCATAGCCCGGCTTCACCTTCACAACGTCACCCATCTGGCCCAGCTTGTCGACGCGCTGGAGCAGGATCACTTCCACGGCGGCCATCGTCTTTCCTCCTCAGGCCAGGATGTAGGGCAGCAGGGCCAGGAAGCGGGCGCGCTTGATGGCATTGGCAAGCTCACGCTGCTTCTTGCCGGAAACCGCAGTGATGCGGCTCGGCACGATCTTTCCGCGCTCGCTCAGGAAGCGCGACAACAGCCGCACGTCCTTGTAGTCAATCACCGGCGCGTTGGGGCCGGAGAATGGGCAGGATTTGCGACGGCGATAGAACGGGCGACGTGCGCCAGCGGCGGCGGCACCCGCGGCGCCGGCCGCGCCAGAGGCACCACCGGAGCGGCGGCCGGAATCTGAACTGTCGGACATTACTGCTTACCCCTGGTTGCCGCGGAATTCGTCACGGCCGCCGCGTGGAAACTCGTCGCGCCCGCCTCGGGCGAACTCGCCGCCGGCGGGTTCGTCACGCGCGCGAAACTCCTCACGGCCCTCGCCGCCATCACGGCGGCGGCCGCTCTCGAACCGGCCCGGGGGCTTGGGTCCACGGAAGCCGCGCTCACGCTCGTCGGACTTGCGCGACAGGATGGCGGACGGGGTTTCGGCGTCGATCGCCTCGACGCGGATGGTCATGAACCGCAGAATGTCCTCGTTCAGGCGCAGCTGACGCTCCATCTCGGTGATGAAGGCCGGCTTGGCGTCGAGGCCAAGCAACATGTAGTGGCCCTTGCGGTTCTTCTTGATGCGGTAGGCGAGGCCGCGCAGGCCCCAGTACTCCCGCTTTTGGACGGTGCCGCCTTCTGTTTCCAAAGAGCTACCGATGTTGTCGGCGACGGTCTCGACCTGCTGTTGCGTGACGTCGTTGCGTGCGATCAGCACGCATTCATATAACGGCATCCGGTACTCCCTCTGGCTTGTCTCCGCCCGCGATCCGTATTTTCCCTGCCGGATCAAGCGGGGAAGTCGGGACCTCACCCCCCAATGGGGCGCTGGGCATAGCCGGGAATGGTGCCAATTCCCGGCAGGGAAGCGCGGGCTTACACCACGGATCACGGCTTGGCGCAACCTTTTTGAAGCGGACGAGCCATGCGATACAAGGTTAACGCATTGACACGATGTTGACCGGAAGCTACGCCGCCGCCTGTTCCGTGCCGCCTGTATGTTCTGGTGCACGCTCCGCGTCCTTACTCCCTCGGGGGCTTCCTTCCGATGCCAGTACATGCGTTCGTCTTCCCCGGCCAGGGCAGCCAGTCGGTCGGCATGGGGCGCGACCTTGCCGCCGCGTTCGCCGCCGCGCGCGAGGTTTTCCAGGAGGTGGACGACATCCTGGAGCAGAAATTGGCAAAACTGATGTTCGAGGGTCCGGGCGAGGACCTTCAGCTCACCGAGAACACCCAGCCGGCGCTGATGGCGATGTCGCTGGCGGTGTTGCGCGTGCTGGAGACCGAAGGCGGGTTTCGGCTGCCGCAGAAGGCCATCCTGGTCGCCGGCCACTCGCTTGGTGAATACAGCGCGCTGGCCGCCGCCGGCAGCTTTTCGGTGGCCGACGCGGCGCGGCTGCTGAAATTGCGTGGCCGGGCGATGCAGAAGGCAGTGGCGCCCGGCGAAGGTGCAATGGCCGCGCTGCTTGGCGTTGAGATGGAACTGGCCCTGAGGATTTGCGCCGAGGCGGCGGTAATTCCCGAGCGCGAGATCGACCCCGAGGAGGAGAACGACCCGGCCGAGATGCCGGGCCAACGCCAGGTGGTTGAGCCGGCCAACGACAACGGCGGCGGCCAGGTAGTGATCTCGGGCCATCGTGCCGCCGTGGAACGCGCGATCGAGATCGCCAAGACCCACGGTGTGCGCCGCGCGATGCTGCTGCCAGTGTCGGCCCCTTTCCACTGCGCGCTGATGGCGCCGGCGGCCAACGCGATGGCCGACGCGTTCGACCGGGGGATGCCGCACGCGCCGTCGGTGCCGCTGGTCGGCAACGTGTCGGCGGCCAAACAGACCGATCCGCTGGCGATCCGCGACGGGCTGATTGCCCAGGTAACAGCGACAGTGCGGTGGCGGGAGAGCGTGCAGGCGATGACGGCAATGGGTGTCACCAGCTTTCTGGAGCTTGGAGCCGGGCGGGTGCTGGCCGGGCTGGTCAAGCGCATCACGCCGGATGCTGGGGCAATGTCGGCGGCTACTCCGGCGGAGATCGAGGCCATGCTTAAAGTTATCTGAGGCCAGGGGCTCTGCCCCTGGACCCCGCCCCGGAGCGCATCCCTTAAGCAGCGGGTCACAAGGGATTGGTCCCTTGGCGGGGTTTGGGGCAAAGCCCCATGCTTTTTTGGGAGTGGACATGTTCCAACTAGACGGCAGGGCCGCACTAATCACCGGTGCCTCCGGCGGCATAGGTGCCGCGATAGCAAGAGCGCTGCACGCACAGGGGGCGATTGTCGCGTTGTCGGGCACGCGCGTCGATGCGCTCGATCGGTTAGCCGGCGAGCTTGGCGAGCGAGCGCATGTCTGCCCGGCCGACCTTCGCGAGGCGGGGGCAGCCGACGCGCTGGCGGCGGCGGCCGAGACGGCGTGCGGGCCGCTGCACATCCTGGTCAACAATGCCGGGCTGACGCGCGACATGCTGGCGCTCCGGATGAAGGATGAGGACTGGCAGGCGGTGCTGGATGTCGATCTATCGGCGCCGTTCCGGCTGGCCCGAGCGGTTCTGCGGGGCATGTTGAAGCGCAGGGCCGGCCGCATCATCGGCATCTCCAGCATCGTCGGTATCACCGGCAACGCCGGCCAGGCGAACTATGCCGCGGCCAAGGCAGGGCTGGTCGGCATGACCAAGGCGCTGGCGCAGGAGGTCGCGTCGCGCGGCGTCACGGCGAACATCGTGTCGCCGGGTTTCATCAACACGCCGATGACCGAGTCGCTGACCGAGGCGCAGAAGGCGAAGCTTGGCGAGCAGATCCCTCTGGGGCGGCTTGGCCAGCCGGCGGATGTCGCCGCGGCGGTGGTCTACCTTGCGTCGGACGAGGCCGGCTGGGTCACCGGGGCCACGTTGCATGTCAATGGCGGCATGGCGATGCTGTAATCAAGTTGGCGTAATCAAGTTGGCGCTTGGGGCGAACCATGCTATCGCGCGATTTCACGTTTGCGCGGGAATAATGGACCGCCTTCGAAAGACGGAACCGGCTCAGAAATGAGCGGACATCAGGGTCGAGATGCACCAGACCGGCGCATCGAACCCATTGCAGGAGTTACGGAGCCCATGAGCGAGATCGCCGATAAGGTTAAGAAAATTGTTGTCGAGCATCTCGGCGTCGAAGAATCTAAGGTTACCAACGAGGCCTCGTTCATCGACGATCTGGGTGCCGACAGCCTGGACACCGTTGAGCTTGTGATGGCGTTCGAGGAGGCCTTCAGTGTCGAGATCCCCGAGGAAGCGGCCGAGAAGATCGCCACTGTGAAGGACGCGATCGACTACATCGAGAAGCAGAAGGCGGCCTGAGCAGACTTATGGCAGCCCCCATGACGAAGCGCCGCGTGGTCGTTACCGGCATGGGCATCGCCAGCCCGTTGGGCGTCGGGGTAGAGCATGTCTGGAAGCGTCTGCTGGATGGCCATTCCGGTATCGTTGCAGTACATTCGTTTGATACCAAGGACCTCGCCTGCAAGATCGCGGGCCAGGTGCCGGCCGGCACGCGTGCCACCGGCGGGCTAGACCTTGCCGAGTGGATTCCGGTCAAGGATCAGAAGAAGATGGACCGGTTCATCCATCTGGCGATGGTGGCGGCGACCGAGGCTGTCGAGGATTCCGGCTGGCTGCCGACCGAGGAGGAGGATCGCTGCGCCACCGGCGTGATGATCGGCTCCGGCATTGGCGGATTGCAGACAATCGCCGAGGCGGCGGTGCTGGTGCATGAGGGCAAGGCGCGGCGACTGTCGCCGTTCTTCATTCCCTCCGCCTTGATCAACCTCGGATCTGGCCATCTTTCGATTAAATACGGCTTCAAGGGTCCGAACCATTCCGTGGTGACGGCCTGCGCCACGGGGGTGCACGCGATCGGCGATGCCTCGCGGCTGATCATGCTGGGCGATGCCGACGTGATGGTGGCTGGCGGCGCCGAGGCCACGGTGTGCGAGCTCGGCATCGCTGGCTTCGCTGCCGCGCGGGCGTTATCGACCAGCTTCAACGACCGGCCAACCGAGGCATCCCGCCCGTGGGACCGCGACCGCGACGGCTTCGTCATGGGCGAGGGCGCCGGCGTCGTGGTGCTTGAGGAATATGAACATGCCAAGGCGCGCGGAG
>JAYTTA010000571.1:0-11526 GCA_043745345.1 Acetobacteraceae bacterium
CCATCAAGGCTTGTGGAGCAGGTCGTGCTGGTCAACGATGCACGCAAGGCAAGCATGGCGGTGCGCATCGAGCATGCCTGCGGCGGTTCCGTGCGGGGCAAAACAATCGCCGTGCTTGGACTGACGTTCAAACCCGAAACCGATGACATGCGCGACAGCCCGTCGCTACCGATCGTATCCCGGCTGATTGAGGACGGCGCAGCCATCCGAGCTTTCGACCCCGAGGGCATCGAGCAGGCCAAGAAGCTGCTGCCACCGGACGTGGTCTATTGTCAAAGCGCGCTGGACGCCGCCGGCGGCGCCGACGCGCTGGTCGTTGTCACCGAATGGAACGAGTTCCGAGCCATTGAGCCCTCACAACTAGCAGGTGCGATGCGCGGTCGGGTGATCGTTGACCTGCGCAATGTCTATGATCCGGCCGCCATGCGAGCCGCCGGTTTCAACTACCAGTGCATCGGCAGGCCGCTAGATGCGGATCAAACACACGCATAGGTGGTAAAGACGCTGGCGATTTCGTCTCGGCTCGACTACGATGTTCTTGAGACATCGTGTTGGAGACGGAATGGCATCGAACCCGCGCGGGCAGCCGTGGCCGACGATTACAGTGTGTCTTTGCACCCACGCCAGACCTGACTATGTCCGCGATTGCCTTGCCGGGCTGTTGCGCCAGTCGCCCGATGCCGGCCCATTCGAAATCCTGCTGGTTGACAGCGGCTCGCCCGGAGACACGCCGGCCCGGTTGGCTGATCTTGTGGCCGGCACGCCGAACGCCAGGATGATCCGGGTCGACCAACCGGGCGTCAGCCTGGCACGCAACGCCGGCGCGGCGGCGGCTTCGGGCGACTACATCGCCTACATCGATGACGACGCCATACCGGCGCCCGACTGGGTAGCCCAAATCAAAGGTGGGATCGCCGCTTCCAGCGGGGTTCCCGCGGTGCTCGGCGGCCGCATACTGCCCCTGTGGGAAGCACCGCTGCCCGGCTGGTGGCCACGATCCCTATGCGGAGTGTTGTCGATCATCGAGACTGAGGGCTGTGGCGCTTACGGCGACATCACCTTGCCTAAAACCCTGTCGCCCTACGGCGCCAACATGATCGTTCACGTGCCGACGTTGCGCAGTATCGGCGGTTTTCGCGCCGGCGTCGGCCGCAACGGCACAAGTCTGATTTCCGACGAGGACGTGCAGCTCGCCTGGCGGCTACAACGCGCCGGCTACGCAATACGGTTCGACTCGCGCGTGGTGGTGCATCATCAAATCCAGGCCAACCGGCTGACCCCTGATTGGCTGCTGCGGCGGATGTACTGGCAGGGCGCGTCCTCGGTGATCACCCGGCGGCTGCTCGGCGATGGTGCGAGTGTGTGGTGGTCGCTGCCGCGCCGGGCTGTGGTGGCGCTGACGTTCCTGCCGGCCGGCCTGTTCTCGCGTCACAGCGTACACTGGCTTGGATTCCGATGGCGGCTTGCATTTTCGCTGGGTTTTCTGCGCGCAGCTTTGATAGGGGTTTAGCTATCAATCAAGCATGGAGCTCTCCCTCTGCAGGCATTTCAACTGGCCGAAGACGGCCAGTCGGAACCTTTGCCTGTTTCGCTCCGGACCCCGCCGGGCAAGGGTCCCCGTGAGCGCAATACTTGGGAAAAGAGTGTCCAGAGAGCCATGGCCATCCACAGGGTTTGGGGCAACGCCCCACGCTTCCTGCCTACGGCATCCGTGCCAGCGGCATAAATAAAATCTAATGCAACTCTACAGCTGGCAGGGGGAAGCCCCAAACTTCGGAGACGAATTGAATCACCTGCTGTGGCCAGCGCTGCTGCCTGGTTTCTTTGACGATGACACTTCCAAAATCGTTCTTGGCATCGGCTCGGTGTTGGATTGCCGGCATTCCCGGATCGTCACCAAGATCGTGCTCGGCGCCGGCTATGGCGGCTATCAGAAACCACCGCGGCTAGACCGGTCCTGGATCATCCATTGGGTCCGGGGCCCACGCACCGCAGTGATCCTCGGACTACCCAAAATCCTGGGCCTTGGCGATCCGGCGATGCTGCTGCCGTGCGTTCCGGGACTGTTTGAAATAATCGACGCGAGGTCCCGGAGCATCGGCTTCATGCCGCATTTCGAAAGCCTCGCGCGCGGCGCGTGGGAGGCTGTCGCGAGTATGGCAGATATGACCCTGATTGATCCGCGCTGGCCGCCAAAACAGGTTCTGGCCGCAATCGCCGGCTGCTCTCTGCTGCTGAGCGAGGCGATGCACGGCGTCATCGTGGCTGACGCGTTGCGCGTGCCCTGGATTGCGCTGCGTCCGCAGGCCCGTGCTCACCGTCCGAAATGGCTGGACTGGGTCGGCGCTCTCGACCTTGATCTAAGCTTCCGACCACTTCCCGCCTCGTCGTCGCGTGAATGGATGGAGACCACACGGCCGTTTTCCGGCTTTTCCACTGATCGATGGCATCGACCCAAGCCGGTGGCCACCATTGAACACAAATTTCTCGACCGCGCCGCTGCGGCGCTTCGCGCTGCCGCCGCCACGCCTCCGGCTCTATCCTCAGACACCGCGTTGCGGCGCAGCCAGGGCCGTATGCTGGCCTGTCTGAAAACCGTCGCCAGCGAGCATGTTAAGGTGGTTGCAGCCTGAACGAGCGTCGCGCATAGATTGGCTACGGCCGCGCGGCGCTCCCGGCTATCGGTTGCCAGCCAAGTGCTGGCGGAGAGAATTTCAAAACCATGTCGCACTACCCCGACGCGTTCAATCCCGACCTGCTAGCGCGTATTCCCCTCGACGCGCGCACCGTGCTTGATGTCGGCTGTGCCACCGGCGCGCTGGGCGTGGCCTATCGCCGTTTCAATTCGGCGGCCCGGCTGCTCGGTATCGAACTCGACCCGGCTGCCGCCACGATCGCCGCGCAACGGCTGGACGATGTCGCAGCCGTCGATGTCGAGGCCAGCCCGATGCCGTTTGCGTTACCCGGAGGCATCGACTGCATCGTCTATGGCGACGTCCTCGAACACCTGCGCGAGCCATGGACACTGCTTCGTACCCATGCCGCCTGCCTCAGCGAGAGCGGCGTGATGATCCTCTGCGTTCCCAATGTCGAGCACTGGAGCTTCGCTGCCAATCTGCTCCAGGGCACCTGGGATTACCAGGAGCAAGGTCTATTCGACCGCACCCACCTGCGCTGGTTCAGCCTGGAGACCATGCGCCGTGGGCTGACCGAATGCGGCTTGGTGCTATGTGACGTGGCGCCTCGGATTTTCGGTGCCGCAGATTGTGACGCCTTCACCCGGAAGATCGCGCCCGGCCTGCAGGCGCTTGGCGTCGATCCGGCTGCCTACGCGGCCCGCGCTGCACCGCTGCAACATGTTTGGCGAGTGCGGAAAACCTCTCGGCCCAGGATGACGGTCGCCGCCAATATGATGGCCCCGGTCGGCGGTGTCAGTCAGGTCCGCGTCATCGACCCACTCGCGGCGATAGCGACCGACCCTTCGGTCACTACCCATCTGTCGCCACAGTTGGTGCGCCCGGGCGCCGCCGAGGAGCCACGGATCTTCGTGCTCCATCGCCCCGTCCTAGCCGGCGCCGATGGGCTCGCCGTGCTTCAGGCGCTGCGCCGCGACAAGTGGCTGGTGGTGACGGAATTCGACGACCATCCGGACTTCCTGCCGCCGATGCAGCAACGTCCTTGCTACTCGTTCACTGGCGTCCATGCGGTGCAGACCAGTACGCCGGCGCTCGCCGACGTGCTGCGCCAGCGCAACCCGGAAATCCGTGTATTTCCTAATGCCATCCGCGCCTTGCCGGAGATTCAAAACTTTGCCGATCCGAACCGCATGACGCTGTTCTTCGGCGCTCTTAATCGCGACACCGACTGGGCGCCGCTGATGCCGGCTCTAAACGCCGCCGCCCATGCTTTGGGGGAAAGGCTGGCGTTTCATGTCGTGCACGACCGGGCGTTCTTCGATGCGCTCGACACCCCGATGAAGCAATTCACGCCGCTCTGCGACCACGGCACCTACCTGAACCTGCTTGGCGGTTGCGAACTGTCGCTGATGCCACTGCTCGACACCCCATTCAATCGCGCCAAATCCGATCTCAAATTCATCGAGGCCGCCGCCTGCCGGGTCGTCTCGTTGGCCAGCCCGGTGGTCTACGGCGCCAGCATCAAAGACGGCCACACCGGGCTGCTGTTCGCCGATGCCGAGGCGTTGCGCCTGCGCCTGATACGGCTGGTGGCGATGCCGGCCGTTGCGCGCCGGATCGGCGATGCCGCGCTTGCCTACGTCGCCGGGCATCGCATGCTCGCTTATCAGACCGGTGAGCGCGTCGCCTGGTATCGTTCGCTGTGGCACAGGCGGGTAGAGCTGACGACTGCCTTGGAGGAGCGGTTGAAAAGGATAGAAATAGCTGGTGCTTCACCCCAGACCCCACCGGGGCCGCGCCCTGGACTGCACTGATGCTTTCCATCCGGCCGGGGTCGCAGGCCAGTTTGGGTTCGAAGGTTGCCATCCTTTGTCACTTCGATGCCTCTGGAAAAATGGGCCGTAACGTTCTGAGCTATCTTGCCGAACTTCATGCCTGCAATTTTTCACTCGTGCTGGTGTCGAACAGCCCGCTGCCAAAAGCGGCTCTGGTCGACCTTCAAAGAATCTGCGGCACGATTCTGGAACGCCCCAACTCTGGTCGCGATTTCGGCGCGTGGCAGCAGGCGATGACAATGCTCGGCCTGCCACGTCCACAAACCGAGTGCCTGCTGTTGGTCAACGACAGCGTCTACGGTCCGTTCGCGCCATTGCGGAAAACACTCGACAGGATCGATTTCCGTCATGCCGAAATCTGGGGAATGACCGAAAGTTCGGAAATCCGGCACCATCTCCAATCCTACTTCCTGGCATTCGGACCCGCCGCGCTGCGCAGCCGCGTTTGGCGCGATTTCTGGCAATCTTTCCAATCGGTATCTTCCAGGAAGGCAACCATCCGCCACGGTGAAATCGGCCTGGCCCGCCGTCTGGAGCAGGCAGGATTGCGATCCGCCGCACTGTTTCCATTCACTCCGGTCAGCTCGTCAAACCCCTGCATCGCCCGATGGCGCGAACTGCTTGCCGCCGGCTACCCGTTCCTGAAACGCGAGCTTCTACGCGATAACCCGACCGCTGACCCGGCCGTTGCCACCTGGCGCGAGCAGGTCGAAGCCTGCTTCGACGGAGCAGACTTCTTCCTCGCAGCGGTGGCGAGCGAGTTGACCCTGAAGCCCCACCGCAACCCCTACCAGGCAGCATCCAACAAGGATCGTACCACCGCGGCGTCGTGAATGGGAATTGCGTTCGTCCGCACCCAGCGATCGTGCAGCGAGCCTTTCGCCACCGCATCCATCAACTCGGCCTTCATGCCCGCGGCGCGCAACGTGCCCGGCATTCCGATGTCGGAAATCAGCCTGGCCAGAAGGTCGGCCGCCGGCACGTCGATCTGGCCAAGTGCGTCGGCGACCCAGCTTTGCCGCGCAGCGTTGACCTTGTGGTTGAAGCGCATCACGTGCGGCAGCATGACGCAGGAGGTATAGCCGTGCGGCACGCCGGCGGTGCCGCCAAGCACATGGCCGATACCGTGGCTTGCGCCGAGCGGCACGCCGGAGGAGACACCGGTCATCGACAACCAGGCGCCGAGCTGGCAATCGAGCCGGGCTGCCAAGTTGTTCGGGTTTTCCTTGACGCCGCGTAACCCCGACGATAGCAGCCGCAACGCGTGCAGCGCGGTCGCATCGGGGAAGGGCTGCGGCGACACCGAGCACAACGTTTCGACCGCGTGGTCGACGGCACGGATGCCGGTCGACAGGAACAGCCATTCCGGCGTGTGCACGGTCAGCGCGGGATCGAGGATCACGGTGCGCGGAATGCAGCCCGGATGCTGGAAGCTTTCCTTAACGGGCCTAGGCCCTGATGTGTTAGTACAGCCGGCGATGCCGGAGAATTCTCCGGCCGAAAGGGTGGTCGGAATTGTCACACACCGCAGCGCCGGTTGTCTGGTTATCGGACGCGTCGTGGTGCCATCGGCGTGGGTGGTGGCGCACAGCGCATCAAGCTGTTCGGCCAGCGTGATGTCGTTGCCGAGGCAGATCGCGACAATTTTCGCGGCGTCGGTGACTGACCCGCCGCCAACAGTAAGCAGCAGGTCCACCCCCGCTTCACGTGCGGCGGCGGCGGCGTCAAGGCAGTCGTTGCGAGGCGTGTGAGCGCCAATTTTGCTGTGCAGGCCGGCAAACCGGCCGCCGAGCACCTTTCGCAACTGGTCGAGCGTGTCAGTCTCCCGTGCCAAGGTGCCGCTGGCGAGCACGAACACGCGTTCCGCTGGTGCCTCCACCAGCTCGCGCGAAAGGGCCTCAGCAAAGGGCTGTCCGTAAATCACGCGCTGGGTTTGCGGGTAGCGGAAAAATCCGGTTAGCATCTTGGTCTCCCAATCGTGTCTTTATGATTTGCCTAGGAACGTGTCGAGCGCGCCGATCTCCCGCCGGCCACCCTTGAAGTCGGCGGCAAGGCGCGTGTAGAACTCAGTGGTACCCCGGAAGATGTGTGCCGCGGCCGGGTCGCCATCGCCGGCGAACGCAGAAATCTCCTCCATCTCGGCAACCCAGCGATGGGCCTTCGAATACATCCCCGGAACCTGGCGGGTCAGCCAGCCAAGCAGCGCCGGCTGCGAGGCCGTAAGTTCACGCTTCAGATCGTCTGCGGCGCCCGCTTGGGTCGCCGCCAGCATCATCGCGGAGCCGAGCGCCGTGAAACCCTTGGTGATGCCGGCATAGGACATCTTCAGCGCCGAGGCGGCACCAACCGGGCCGGCCAGCACGCGTATCTCCAGCCCGTGCTCGGCCAGCACCGCCAGTTCGCCTGCGTATGGGCCCGACAGGTAGATCGATGTGCCGGTGGAGCCGGGTTTGGGTGGCCCGCCGATAATGCCGCCATCGACGAACTTGTTGCCGGTTGCCGCGATCACCGCCTCGATATGGCAGGCAGTTGCCGGGCTGACCGCGTTGCAGTCCGCATAGACCAGCGGCTTCACCGCCGCCGTGAGATAAGGCGCCAGGCGTTCGGCCAGCGCCAGCGCCTGGCCGGGCGGCACGATCGACAGCAGGATGTCGGCATCGGCGAGATCGGCTTCCGGCACGTTCTCCATTCCGGCTGACGCCGCTCGCGCGATGCTTTCGGCACCGCGGCCGGCAAGCGAGGTAATCACCCGTGCGCCATTCCGCGCTAGCCGTGCGGCGACGCCGCTGCCCATCATCCCGGGTGCCATGACGGCGACGGTGAGTGTCATGCGGCGCGGCTCCGATGCGGAAAGGATAACGCGAGTGTGCCCACGCCGCGCCGCGCCCTCAAGCCCACCCGACAACCGGTAGGGCGCCGGAAAAATTGCCATGACACAAGGCCGTTGCCAGGGCACACCGGGGGTGGAGGACCATGCATGACCAATCGCCTGAACCCGATCCGCTCGGCCGCCGTGTTCTGCGGCTCCCGCATCGGCAATAATCCGGCCTTTTCGGCGGCCGCCGCCGCGCTTGGCGCAGGGCTAGCCGAGGCCGGCATTCGGCTGGTCTATGGCGGCGGCCGTATCGGCCTGATGGGCATATTGGCCGATGCGGTGCTGGGCGCCGGCGGGCGGGTATTCGGCGTCATCCCCGACTTTCTGCGTCGGCTGGAAGTCGAGCATGGCGGTGTCACCGAGATGGTGGTGACTGACACCATGCATGTACGCAAGCAGCGCATGTGCGACGAAGCCGACGCGTTCGTGACCTTGCCCGGTGGGCTCGGAACCTATGACGAGACGATCGAGATTATCACCTGGCGTCAGTTGCGCCTGCACGACAAGCCGATCCTGATCCTGGACGTTGCCGGGTCGGCCCAGCCGCTGATCGCGGCAATGGATGCGACGATCGAGATGGGTTTCGCCTCGCCAAGTGCCCGCAGCCTGTTCGAGGTGTTTGACAGCGTCGATGCGGTGATGGACCGGCTCGGGGCACTTTCGGCGACCGGGCTCGAACCCGATGCGATCCGTCTGACGTGAGATCTTGCGGCTGAGGACGCAGGACGGTATATGCCCGGTCACGGTCGGAGTGTAGCTCAGCCTGGTTAGAGTACTGTGTTCGGAACGCAGGGGCCGGAGGTTCAAATCCTCTCACTCCGACCAAATTCTTATGGAATGGGTTCCAGGGGACAAGTCCCTTGGCGGGGTATGGGGCAGCGCCCCATGCTTGCTCCTTCCTCCCAGGAGCCAGCTCAATGCCCTCAAAAGACGTGAAAAAAGTAGTCCTGGCCTACTCCGGTGGCCTGGACACCAGCGTCATCCTAAAGTGGCTGCAAACCACCTATCGGTGCGAGGTCGTCACCTTCACCGCCGACCTCGGTCAGGGTGAGGAACTGGAACCGGCCCGGCGCAAGGCCGAGGCCGCGGGCGTTTCGGAGATTTTCATCGAGGACGTTCGCGAGACCTTTGTCTCCGACTTCGTGTTCCCGATGTTCCGCGCCAACGCCTTGTACGAGGGCCAATATCTGCTGGGTACCGCGATCGCAAGGCCACTGATCGCGCAGCGTCAGATCGAGATCGCCGAGAGGGTAGGCGCCGACGCGGTAGCTCACGGCGCCACCGGCAAGGGCAATGATCAGGTGAGGTTCGAGCTCGCCTATTATGCGCTCAACCCCGACATCCGCGTCATCGCGCCGTGGCGGGAATGGGAGCTGACCAGCCGCACCAGACTGCTGGAATTCGCCGAGGCCAACCAAATCCCGATCGCGCGAGACAAGCGCGGCGAGGCGCCGTTCAGCGTCGATGCCAACTTGCTGCATTCCTCGTCCGAGGGAAAAA
Organism: Acetobacteraceae bacterium; assembly: GCA_043745345.1. Taxonomy (GTDB): domain Bacteria; phylum Pseudomonadota; class Alphaproteobacteria; order Acetobacterales; family Acetobacteraceae; genus PALSA-911. Next base: position 8,847 of record JAYTTA010000571.1, read on the forward strand.
TACTCGAGGATCCCGCTGTCGAGGCCGATGAGGCAGTGTACCAGCGCACCATCAGCCCGGAGGAAGCGCCGGACCGCGTGACGGTGATCTCGATCGACTTCGAGCATGGCGACCCGGTGGCGATCAACGATGTTCGGCTGTCGCCGGCCAGCCTGCTGACCCGCCTCAACGAACTTGGCCGTGACAACGGCATCGGCCGGCTCGACCTGGTCGAGAACCGGTTCGTTGGCATGAAATCCCGCGGCATCTACGAAACCCCCGGTGGCACCATCCTGCTGGCGGCGCATCGCGGCATCGAGAGCATCACGCTCGACCGCGAGGCGGCCCATCTCAAGGACAGCCTGATGCCGCGCTATGCCGAGCTGATCTACAATGGCTTCTGGTTCAGCCCGGAGCGACGGATGCTGCAGGCGGCGATCGACACCAGTCAGAAATCGGTCAGCGGCCGGGTGAGGGTGAAGCTCTACAAGGGCAACACCACGGTGATCGGCCGCGAAAGCCCGAACAGCCTGTACTCGATGAAGGTTGTTACCTTTGAGGATGACCAGGGCGCCTACGACCAGATCGACGCCCAAGGGTTCATCCGCCTCAACGCGTTGCGGCTGCGGCTGGGTGCCAGTGCGGGACGGCGGGGCGGAAGTCTTTAAGGCTAGGAAAGCTCGGGGCCCTACCCCAAACCCCGCCGGGGTAGCGCCCAGGGGCACAATGCTTCGCAAGAAGTTTTCGAACTGCCTGCGACGCTGTGTATTGCCTGCGGCGCCGCGCATAACGGGTCAATCAAATCTACAAGCCACCTAAAAACTTCAAGAAAAATTGTGAGTGTCTTCAGCTCGGCCGAATCTGATTAACCAAACTGCCTCAGCCCCATCACAGCGCTGTCATGGATCGGCGTCTACATGGTGCACCGCAACAGATCCAGAGCTCTGCTATGACTTTATCTTTGCCATCCAAAAGCCTGCTCCTGGTATCGACCATTCTCTGCGGTGTCGGCTTGATGAGGCCGGCACGCGCCCAGGAAGCCTCGCGCATCGACGCCATCCAGCAGCAGATCAGCGCGTTGCAGACCGAGTTGCGGCAGATGAAGGGCGAGCTCGCGAGGCGTGACGGACAGATTCGCACGGCGCAGGAACAGGCTAGCCGAGCCCGCGCCGACGCCAGACAGGCCCAGACCAACGCGACCGAGGCCAAGCAGCAGTCGGCGGCGGCCCAGACTGCAGCAACGGCGACCGCGCCGGTGGCGGTTGCAGCCAGGGAGCCGGAAGCGACGCTCACCATGAAAAGCGGCAAGCCAACCTTTACCTCGGCGGACGGCAAATATTCGGTGTCGCTCGGCTTGCAGTTCAACTTCGACTTCGGTGGCTACTTTACGGGCAACACGCCGAACCCGAACAACCGGTCCGCCACGCTGTCGCCGACCGGCGAGAATCTGCGCCGGTCCCGCATTCCGTTTCAGTTCCGCTACGAGGACATCACGGCCAACGTGACACCGGATTTCGGCGGCTCGCCCGACGGCACGGTCACGCTCTATGAGGCCAACCTCAACTACACCGGCATTAAGCCGCTGACCTTCACCGCCGGCTATTTCAAGCCATGGTTGAGCCTGGGGGACGCGACAAGCTCGCAGGACTTCCTGTTTCTGGAGCGGCCATCGATCGTCGAGATATCCCGAAATGTCGCGGCCGGCGATGCGCGGGCGAGTTTCGGCGTGCGCGGTTTTGGTGATCGGTGGTTCGCGGCGGGTTATCTGACCGGACAGAAATACGGCACCCAGACCGCGGCAACGTCGATCTACTCGCAGGAGGGCGGCACGTTGCGGCTCGCTGGGCGACCGCTGGCAATTCCGGATTTCGATATTCATCTTGGCGTTTCCGCCTCCGACGCGTTCCATCTGACACGCAGTCCCGGCGGTGGCCAGACGACCTCCCTGTCGGAGTTCCCCGAGGCGCGCGCTGATCCGGTCCGGCTTATCAACACAGGCAGCATCACCGGTGCCAATAGTGCCTATACCGTCGGGCCGGAAGTCGCGTTGCGCTACAAGAACTTCCTGGTCGAAGGCGAATTCATCCATATCGGCGTTGACCGGTCCAAATTCGGCGCCACTCCGGCACCCAACCTCGGCTTTAACGGCGGCTATGCCCAGGCAAGCTGGATTCTTACCGGCGAGACGCGCAAATACGATCCGAGCGCGGGTGCCTTCACGCGGCCGAACCCGGCGCAGCCATTCTCGCTGAAGGATGGGCATTGGGGCGCGTTCGAGGTGGCGGCGCGCTACAGCACCACCGACCTCAACTCTAACAGCTCGCGCGGCACATCGCAGAACGTCTCCGGCGGGGTGTTCGGCGGCTACCAGCAGATTTTCTCCTTCGGCCTCAACTGGTACTTGAACAACAATTACCGGATTATGGCGGACTACTACATCAGCCAGGTCGACAAGCTCAGCACCGCCGGCACGGTGCAGACCGGTCAGAATTTTCAGGCCTTGCTATTCCGGTTGCAGGCTACCTACTGATAAAAAGTCTGGTAGTGATCAATCGGGGCAGAGGGGCTTTACCGATGCCCTGGCGCCTCCTATCAGAGCCTGCCTGCACGTAATCGGCAGGTTGCCATGGGGCGTCGCCAAGCGGTAAGGCAGCGGATTTTGATTCCGCCATTCGGAGGTTCGATCCCTCCCGCCCCAGCC
>JAYTTA010000572.1:0-3093 GCA_043745345.1 Acetobacteraceae bacterium
CGGGTCGAGTTCCGGCTGTGGGACGTGCTGCCGAGGACCCAGATCCAGGGCACCGCCTACACCGCCACATCCGGCAACTGGCGGCGCATCGCCCACATCATCAGCGACGTGATCTATGAGCGGATGTTGGGCGAGAAGGGCTATTTCGACACCCGCATCGTCTATATCGCCGGCACCGGGCCGAAATCGAAGCGCATCAAGCGGCTGGCGATCATGGATCAGGACAGCGAGAACAACCGGCTGCTGACCGACGGCTCGTGGCTGGCCTTGACCCCGCGGTTCCACCCGACGCGCGACCAGATCGCCTTCATGAGCTTCGCCAACAACCGCCCGCGGGTCTATCTGTTCGATCTCGGCACCGGCCGCCAGCAGGTTTTAGGTGAGTTCGAGGGCATGACCTTCTCGCCCCGGTTCGCGCCTGATGGCGGCAGCGTCGTGATGTCGGTCACCAACAACAGCGGCGGCTCGGACATCGTCTCGGTCGGGCTCGGCGGCGGTGGTCGACGCAGCCTGACCAACAGCGGCGCGATCGATGTCAGCCCGTGCTACAACCCGGACGGCTCGCAGATCGTGTTCAACTCCGACCGCGGCGGCGACCAGCAGCTCTACATCATGGGCGCCGACGGTAGCGGCGTGAAGCGGATCAGCTTCGGAAAGGGCCGCTACGCGACGCCGGTGTGGTCGCCGCGCGGCGACCTGATCGCCTTCACCCGGCTGGGCGGGGCGAGCTGGGGCATCGGCGTCATGCATCCAGATGGCAGCGGCGAGCGGATATTGTCCGAGGGCTTCGCGGTCGAGGGGCCGACCTTCGCGCCCAACGGCCGCGTGCTGATGTTCTGGCGCGAAACCGCGTCACGCGATTCGCGCGGTTCCGGTTTTTCCTCGCGGCTGGTTTCGATCGACATCACCGGCTTCAACGAGCGGGTGGTATCGACGCCAACCGATGCATCGGAGCCGGCCTGGTCGCCGGTCGCGGCCTGAGACTGGTTGCAACTGTTGCTAATATGTCGCATGCAGTGTTCGAGATGGTTGTTAGCAGCCGGAATGAACGCCACGATGCAGCGCGAACTTGACCCGCCGCGAGCCCCGGCGCTTATCCCCGTAACGGAAACATCCACCGGTCATCGATGCCGGCGTATGGACCTGCCGTTTCGGCGTGACACTTGAATCCAGGGATGAATTGCATGAACACCAGAATTCTCGGCGTCTTCGCGGCGGTTGCCCTGCTGGCGGCATGCTCCAACACCGATACCGCGGCGACCAGCGGCGACGGCGCCTCGGCATCGCGTTCCGGCCCGACGCCAGGCAGCCAGGAGGACCTCGTGGCCTCCGCCGGGGACCGCGTGTTCTTTGCCTTCGACCGTTCCAGCCTCGACGACAAGGCCCGCTCCGACCTCGATGCACAGTCCCGCTGGCTGGCCAAGTATCCTCAGGCATCGGTCCGCGTCGAGGGCAACACCGACGAGCGCGGCACCCAGGAGTACAACCTGGCCCTGGGCCAGCGCCGGGCGAGGTCGGCGCGCGACCTGCTGGTCGCCAAGGGCGTTTCCAGCGCCCGCATCACCACCATCAGTAATGGCAAGGAGAAACCCACCGCGGCCGGCTCTGACGAGGCGAGCTGGAGCCAGAACCGCAACGCCGTGACCGTCGTTCGGTGAGTCGAAGATCGCTCGCCTGGTCGGCCCGCGCGGAATGAAGCTTACAACCGTTGCCGGCATCGGTGTTCTCGTTTCGGCGATGATGCTGATGCCGGTCGGCCCGGCGCTGGCGCAGCCTGACTCGCGTGAGGCGATCGAGCTTCAGCATCAGATATTGGAGCTGAAGCGCGATCTGCAGCAGCTTCGTGACCAAGGTCCGCGCGCCGGCGGCAGCCCATCCGGTGGCTCGTTCCTGGGTGGCCGGCCGCCGCCGGCCGAAAGCTCCGGCAGCAGCGAGATCACCGGCCAGTTGTTGTCGCGGGTCGAGTCGCTGGAGGAGCAGATGCGCCGCCTGCGCGGCCGCATCGATGAGACTGCCAACCAGGTTCAGCGCCAGGGCGACGAGCTGGGCAAGCAGATCGGTGACCTCGGTTTCCGGATCCAGGGGCTGGAGGGCGGCACATCACGTGCACCGCAGCCAACCGCCGTGACACCTTTGGCTCCGCCGCCGATAACTCCGCCGCCGGCGGTCTTGCCGACCCAGCCAAACGTCGCCCGACGGACGCCGGAAACCTCTATCCAGGAGGGTAACGCGGCGCTGGCCCGGCGTGACTACGGTTCTGCCGAGGCGGCAGCGCGCGAGGTGCTAAACAACAGTAAGACCTCTCCGCGCACCTATGACGCCCAGCTGCTGCTGGCGCAGGCGCTGTATGGCCGCCGGGAATGGTCGCAGGCCGCAATCGCCTACGACGACGGCTATAAGCGCAACCGGAAAGGTGCCCGCGCGCCGGAGGCGCTGCTTGGTCTGGCCAACGCGCTGATCTCGATCAACGAGAAGCGCGCCGGCTGCGACACCCTCAACCAGCTCACCAACGAGTTTCCGGGTCCTCGTCCCGAACTGCGCGATGGCGTCGCCACGGCGCGGGCGCGCGCCGGCTGTCGCTGATGCCTTGATCATCGCCGGCGCTCCGATCGAGGATCGGGAGTTCGCCGGCTGGATGGCACCGCTTGGTCCTTTTGAGCCATCTCCGGCACTGGCGGTTGCGGTTTCCGGCGGCGCCGACAGCCTGTGCCTTGCACTGCTTGCCGACCGGTGGGCGCGGGCGCGAGGTGGCCGGGTTCTAGCGCTCATCGTCGACCATGGGCTGCGCGCCGCCTCGGCCGATGAAGCGATGCAAACGGCGGTCTGGCTGGCAAGCCAGGAAATCGCAGTTTCGGTTCTGACGCTGGACGACCTGAAACCGGGCACCGGCATGGCCGCCCGTGCCCGGTCAGCACGCTTTGACGTGCTGGAAGCAGCTTGCGGGAACGTTGGCATTGTCCACCTGCTGCTGGGCCACCACGCCGCAGATCAGGCCGAGACCGTACTGATCCGCGTGCTCGGCCAGAGCGGCGGCGATGGCATGGCCGCTATGGCGCCGGTGGTCGAATTCCTGACGGTGCGCGTGCTGCGCCC
>JAYTTA010000573.1:0-3083 GCA_043745345.1 Acetobacteraceae bacterium
CGGCGTCACCGCCGCCTGCCGCCCCACCGCGACGAGGCCCAGAACCACAACAAGATGGAAACCGAGCGAAATCACGACCGCTCGCCGCACCTGCCGTGCGGAGCCGATGGCACGGGGTGGGCTAGGCCGATTGCCACGAGCAGAAATGTTATAGTATATCATTATTTATGTTATATCATAACATTTCAGACCGGCGCCTGAATAGCGCCCTGCAGATTAGATTGAAATGAAGCACCGTTCCTGCGGCCTGTTGGCCATCCCGACAATCTACTTACTGGTGGGAACGCCAGCCAAGGCTGCGGATGCGCCAGCCGTCGCCATGCCATCCAACGTTGAAACCCCGGAGCCACTATTCGACATCGACATCATCGCCACTCGGCTGAACCAGGCGCGCCAGCAGATCCAGCCGGGCCTTGGCGCCAGCGTCTACAACTTCTCGCCCGGCGCGCTCCAGGCCATCCCACAGGGTGAAAACGCTCCGCTCAACCAGGTGCTGCTGCGCGCGCCCGGCGTCGCCCAGGACAGCTTTGGCCAGATTCACGTCCGTGGCGACCACGCCAACCTGCAATACCGCCTCAACGGCGTGCAACTGCCGAGCGCGTTGGGTATCTTCGGCCAGACCCTGCAATCGCGCTACGCCCAGTCGATCTCCCTGATCACCGGCGCGCTGCCGGCCCAGTACGGCTTCCAAACCGCCGGCGTCATCGACATCCAAACCAAATCCGGCCTTACCGATCCGGGCTTGGCGCTGTCGATGTATGGCGGCCAGCAAAACTGGCTGCAGCCCAGCGCGGAATATGGCGGCCGGGTTGGGCCGGTAGACTACTATTTTGCGGGCGACTACCTCGCCAACGACATCGGCATCGAAAGCCCGACCGGCAGCCGATCGCAGATCCACAACCACACCGAGCAATTTCACGGCATCGCGGTGGTCAACGGCATACTCGATGAAAATACCCGGCTCAGCGTGATCCTCGGCGGCTTTCACGGCAGCTTCAACATCCCGAACATCCCCTACCAGGCTCCCGGCCTTGGCCTGACGGTGAATGGCCAAAGCGCCTATGACAGCGCGGCCTTGAATCAGAAGCAGCAGGAAGATACCCAATTCGCCATCGCCTCGCTGCAGAAGCACACCGACAAGGCCGACCTGCAGATCTCGGTGTTCTCGCTCTACTCCACACTCAACTTCCAGCGCGATCCGCTGGGCGAGTTGCTGTTCAACGGCATCGCGCAGAACGCCTACCGCTCCCAGACCACCACCGGGGCACAGGCTGACGGAAGTTTCCAGGTGTCGGAGCATCACACCATCCGCGCCGGTTTCCTGGCGCAGGTGTCGCGCGCCACCGTCAAGACCAGCTCGCTGGTGCTGCCGACCGATGATTTCGGCGCACAGACCTCGGACCAGCCGTTCAGCGTCGACAACCGCGGGGGTAAGACCGCGGGCCTTTATGGCATCTACATCGAGGACGAGTGGCAGTTGCTGCCGAGCGTCACGCTCAACTATGGGCTGAGGTTCGATGCGGTGGATGCCTTCACCCAGGAAAACCAGGTCGGCCCGCGCGTCAACGTGGTCTGGAAACCGACGGCCTCGACGACGCTGCATGCCGGATACTCGCGCTATTTCGTGCCGCCGCCGCTGGAGGAGGTTTCGGGCGGCTCGCTAGCGCTGTTCAACGCGACCACCGCCGGGCCCGCCACCACGGTCAACGACCGGGTGCGGGCCGAGCGGTCGAACTACTACGATGTCGGGATCAGCCAGGTCCTGGCGCCCGGCCTGACGATTGGCGTCGATGGCTACTACAAGCAGGCGACGAACCTGATCGACGAGGGCCAGTTCGGCGCGCCGATCATCCTGGCGGCGTTCAACTACGCAAAGGCCAACGTCTCGGGTGTCGAGGGTTCGGTCACCTATGAGGCCGGCCCGTGGTCGGCATACGGAAACGTCGCCTATTCGCGCGCCGTCGGCAAGCAGATCAACTCGTCGCAATTCAACTTCTCGCAGGACGATCTGAACTACATCTCCGCCAACTACATCCATCTCGACCACGACCAGCTGATCTCCGCCTCGGCGGGCGGCGCCTACACGCTTCGCGCCGAAACCGGCCAGGCCACCCGGTTCTCGATCGACGGGCTGCTCCAATCCGGCCTGCGGGCGACTTCCGGCAACATCCCGAACGGCCAGTCGCTGCCGCTCTACACGGTGGTCAACCTATCCGTCGTGCAGAAGCTCGATCTCGGGCTTGGCCGCAGCACCGAGCTTCGACTCGACGTGCTGAACGTCGGCGATAGCGTCTATCAGATACGTACCGGCACCGGGATCGGCGTCGGCGCGCCGCAATACGGGCTGCGACGCACGGTTCTCGCCGGCATCACCCAACGCTTTTAGAAATCTCGGAGACCACCGAACATGCTGCGCCGCGCCCTATTGTTTGTCATTGCACCAGCCGCAATTGCCGCAGCCCACGCGGCGCCCGCCGCGACGCCGCTGCCGGTGATTGCCAGCTTCTCGATCCTCGCCGACATGGTGCGCCAGATCGGCGGTCCTTTGGTTGCGGTTACCTCGTTGGTGCCGGTCGATGGCGACGCGCACGTGTACCAACCCAAACCCTCTGATCTGCGGGCCGTGAAGGCGGCAAGGCTCGTCATTCTCAATGGATTGAACCTGGAAGGCTGGATCAAACGCCTGATCCAAACCTCCGGCTATACCGGACCGGTGGTGGTCGCCTCCGCCGGGGTGACCCCGCGCCAGTTCGACAGGCACGGCACGCGCCAGGCCGATCCCCATGCCTGGCAGGACCTGCCCAACGGCGCAATCTACGCCCGCAACATCGCCGACGGGCTGGTCCGCGCCGACCCGGCTAACGAGACCATCTACCGCGCCGGCCTGGCAAGATACGTCGGGGAGATCGAAAGAACCGATGCCTGGACCCTGGCGCAACTCGCCGACATCCCTGCGAGCCGTAAAAAGATCCTGACCAGCCATGACGCCTTCGGCTATTTCGGCGCCCGCTACGGCATCGAGTTCCGGGGCGTGCAGGGCATCGACACCGAGGCCGAACCTTCCGCGCGCGAGATCGCCGCAC
>JAYTTA010000574.1:0-3079 GCA_043745345.1 Acetobacteraceae bacterium
GCCACCACTGGAACCGCCTCAGCGACCAGCCCTGGCGCATCATGTCCATCGGATTGCGCGATTGGGCACATCGGTTCTGATCAGAGAGAACCAGTATAAGCTGCCGGAGGCGAGATGCTTGGCCTGGAACGCCATGGACAGCACGACCCGGTCCCGGCAGGCGATCCAACCGACGCATAGGCCCGGCAGGCCGAGGCTTTTGGATGCCGCATCGATCGAGATGCCGCGCTCGAAGGCATCCACCACCGGCAGTGGGCGTTTTTGCGGCACATGATCGATCAGGCGGTAGACCTCCTCGTTGACCAGCCAAAGGCTATGCTCGCCGCATAATTCGACGAGTGCACCGAGCGTGGAGGTGCCAATCCGCTTGCCGGTCGGGTTGTTTGGAAAATTTACCAGCACCAGCCGCGTTGCCGGCCGGATCGCATCCGCCACCCTGTCGATATCGAGCGCCCAGCCATTCTTGGAATCGAGTGCCACGCCGGTCACGGCGCACCTCGATGTCAGCACAACGGCGGTCGGCAAGTAGCACGGCAGCACCAGGATGACATGGTCGCTGGGCGACAACAGCACCCGGAGCACGCAGGTCAGCGCCTCCTGCGCGCCGGCGAAACACAGCAAGTTTTCTGACGTAGCCTGCCCGTAGCCAGAGACGGTGGTTTCCCTGAGCCAGTCGGAACCGCGCGTATCGGTATAGCTAAGCCGTAACCTGGTCCACCGCGAAACATCCTCCGGTTTGGCCATCGCCAGAAGGTCGGACAGCAGCAGCGTCTCGCATTCTGACCCGGCGAAACCGTGACGCGCGCTCCCATCCTACCGAGGTAGGAAGGTATCGAGCTGAAGGTCCGCTTTCAAATGGTTCCCCCAGGGGCAGCCTTCCCAGCGGCAACGCGAAAGAACGTCGAGACGATGCGGGTTCCAGCGTGCAAGGTACCGCGCAACGATCCCGCCACTTTGGACTGGCCGCCGGCGCGGCAGCGATAGGGCATTGGCACTTCCAGGATGCGAAGTTTCGCCCGTGCCGCCTTCATCTGCATCTCGATGTTCCAGCCATAGGTCATCTCGCGCATGTCCAAACGCGCCAGTGTGTCGCGACGTATGGCGCGGTAGGCGCACATGTCGGTGTAGCGCGTGCCATAGAACGCGCCCATGCCGAAGCCGGCGACACGACCGGCGAGAACCTGGTGCCAGGCCATGGCGCCCGGTTCCCGATCGCCCAGGGTTCGGGTCGCGAGCACGAAATCATGGGTGCCGGCGATCACCGGCCCGGCGATCCGGGCCAGCAGATCGCCGCGATCGGCGCCATCGCCGTCCATGAGCACCACGATGTCGCAGTCATCGGCCGCCGCGACGCCGGCGGCGCAGGCACGGCCATAGCCGCGGCCGGCGTCGATTACCATGGCACCGGCGGCGCGCGCGATCGCCTGGGTGCCATCCTTGCTGCCGCCGTCGGCCACGATGATCCGGGCGACATCACACGGCAATTCCCGAATTACTGCGCCAATGGCGGCAGCCTCGTTGAACGTCGGGATGACGACCGCGATTTTTGCCGCCGTCACAGGCTCCATCGCAGCCCGCAGTTCTGGCAAGGCGCCGGCGGCGTTTCGCCAAGCAGCGACGTTCGGAAATCGCGGTAGACTGGACTGTTCCAGATTTCCCGCAACGAGTTCTGCGTCGCGTCGCCGAGCGTGTAGTTGCTGTAGCCGCGCACCGAGAACGGCGCGATGCAGCATGGCAGCGCCCGCCCATGGGCGGTGAAATACATCAGCGACCAGGGTCGGCGGCAGGTCGCCCACGGCTTATCCTTGCTCTGCTGCTTCAGGCTCAGGCCGGGTTCGGTTGCACCGGACGCGTCCAGCGTCACACCCAAAGCTGCACCGACCGCCTGCGCTGCCTCGATCGAGGCCTGCTCATCGGCACGGGTCTGCTCGAACAGCGACGCTTCGGCGCGTGCCTTGCCATAACCGGACTCGTCGAAGACCAGCCGTTGCAGATGCACCTCCGTTACGCCCATCGATGCCGACAGCCGGACGAAATCGGGCAGTTGCGCAACGGTTTCTTTCAGTCCGGTCAGCCACAGCGACACTTTTGGCGTGGTCGCGCCGACCTGTTTCTGAAAGGCGATAAACTTCCCGACGTCGCGCACGATGCGGTTGAAGAAGTCTTTTCCGCGTACGGCGAGATACGTCGCGCGATCGGCGGCATCAAGCGAGACCCGCAACTCGTCCAGCCCGCAATCGACCAGTTCCTGGAATTTTTTCTGCGTGAGCAGCGTGCCGTTGGTGTTGAAAAGCACATAGGTGCCGCGAGCCTTGAGGTAACGGATCATGCGGGGCAGGTCTTTGACCAGCATTGGCTCGCCGACACCGTGCAGCACCACCCGTGCGATGTTGGGCACTTGGTCGACTATGCGGGTAAACAACTCCCAACTCATGTCAGCCGGTGGCTCAAGCGTCTCAAAGGTCCGTGGGCAGGTCTCGCATAGCAGGTTACATCGGTTGGTGACCTCCAAGTATAGGCATACCGGTGCTGCCTCGGCGGTGGCGGCGCGTTCCGCCGTCACCGCCTCAAAATAGCGTCGCGGGTCTTGCAGCGTTGTCGCGGACATCGAGGCTTTCCTTTACAGGCTGAAACAGCAGCGGCAACGGCCGTCGGAAATCGAGTACGGCAAGCGCCAGGGCTGGCAGATAGACCAGTGATGCCCAGACGAACCGCTCGTTGAACGGATCGAGATACAGCAGCACCGGGCTGGCGGACAGCCACAGCACGGAGCGGAGCGGGCGCACGCCGCAGGGTAGGGCAAGCCAGGCGAAGTACCATGGATAATGCGGGCTGACGGCGACGGTTGCGCCAGCCATCAGCACCGCGACCGCGCAACTGAGCGCGATGGCGTCAGCCGATGAGCCCGCCGACGGTTGGCGGCGGAACGCAAACCAGGCGCCGGTCGCGGCCAGAGCCACGACGGCAAAGCCAAAGTAGAGCGTATGCGCGATCGGCGGCACCTTGAAAAGCCGTCCAAGCCCGGCAAGCAACCAGAGGCCCGACCCGGTGTCGAGGTTCTCCTCAGCAACGTAACCGC
>JAYTTA010000575.1:0-3072 GCA_043745345.1 Acetobacteraceae bacterium
AGCTTGATGCGGTAGCCGAGTTCGTCGGCGAAGGCGATGTCGAGCGCGGATACGTTCCGGATGCCCTCGATGTAAACGTCGTCAAACGACACCGGCCGACCAAACGCCAGCGCCGCCAGGATGGCCAGCTTGTGCGCGGCGTCGATGCCGTCGACGTCGAAGGCGGGGTCGGCCTCGGCGTAACCCAGCTTCTGGGCGTCGGCGAGCACGTCTGCGAATTCGCGGCCGTGCTCGCGCATCACAGTCAAGATGTAGTTGCAGGTGCCGTTCAGGATGCCGGCGACCCGGGAGATGCGGTTGGCGGACAGGCCCTCCCGCAGCGCCTTGATGGCGGGGATACCACCGGCGACCGCAGCCTCGAACGCAAGTGCCACCTCGTGGCGCTCAGCGAGGGCCGCGAGTTCGGCCCCGTGCACGGCGAGCAATGCCTTGTTGGCCGACACCACCGGCTTGCCGACGCCCAAAGACGCCTGGACGAGGGCACGGGCGGGGCCCTCCGAGCCACCGATCAGCTCAACCACGACATCGACGCGCGGATCGGTCGCCAGCGCCACCGGGTCGTCGTACCAGTGCAGGCCGGACAGCGCGACGCCGCGGTCCTTCAGGCGGTCGCGGGCGGATACGGCGGTGACGGCGATCGGCCGGCCGGCGCGGGCGGTAACGATGTCGGCGTTGTCGCGCAGCAGTGTCAACACGCCGGCGCCGACGGTGCCAAGGCCGGCGACGCCCACCGATAGCGGGCGGTTCATGCCGGTGCCGTGGCGGCGAGAGAAAGTGCCGGATCGGCCTCGTTGGAGCCGGCCTGCAGGAAGCCGCGGATGCTGCGGACCGCTTGGCGCAAACGGTGTGTGTTCTCGACAAAGGCGATGCGGACATGGCCGTCGCCCTGCTCGCCGAAACCTAAGCCGGGCGCGACCGCGACCTTTGCGCGCGCGAGGAGGAGCTTCGAGAAGGCGACGCTGCCGAGATGGGCGTAGGCCGGCGGGATCGGCGCCCAGGCGAACATCGAGCCCTCCGGGTTCGGCATGTCCCAGCCGGCCTGCGCCAGGCCGCGGATCAGCACGTCGCGGCGGTCGCGGTAAAGCTCACGCATTTCGGCGACGCACTCCTGCGGCCCGGTCAGCGCGGTGGTGGCGGCGACCTGGATCGGCGTGAAAGCGCCGTAGTCGAGATAGGATTTCATCCGCGTCAGCGCCTCGATCAAACGCGGGTTGCCGGCGGCGAAGCCCATCCGCCAGCCGGGCATCGAGTAGGTTTTCGACAGGCTGGTGAATTCAACCGTTATATCTTTCGCACCCGGCACCTGGAGCACCGAGGGCGGGATCTTGTCGCCGAAATAGATTTCCGCATAGGCGAGGTCGGACAGGATCCAGATCTCGTGCCTGCGGCAGAATTTGACGATTTCTCTGTAGAAATCGAGATCCGCGCAATAGGCTGTCGGATTGGACGGGAAGTTGACGATCAGCGCGGTCGGCTTCGGCACCGAGTGGCGCACCGCGCGGTCCAGCGCCTCCAGCATCTCATGGTCGGGCGAGGCCGGCACGCTGCGCACCGAGGCTCCGGCGATGATGAAACCGAACTGGTGGATCGGGTAAGATGGATTTGGCACCAAGATGGTGTCGCCCGGGCTAGTGATGGCGGCGGCCAGGTTGGCCAGTCCCTCCTTCGAGCCGAGGGTGGCGATGACCTCGGTCTCCGGATCGAGCTTCACGTCGAACCGACGCTCGTAATAGCCGGCAAGCGCGCGGCGCAGCCCGGGGATGCCCTTGCTGACCGAATAGCGGTGGCTGCGCGGGTCCTGCACCGTCTCGATCAGCTTGGCGACGATATGCGGCGGCGTCGGGCTGTCGGGGTTGCCCATGCCGAGGTCGATGATGTCGTCGCCGGCGGTGCGCGCGCGCGCTTTCGCCCCGTTCACCTCCGCGAAGACGTAGGGCGGCAGCCGGCGGATGCGGTGGAATTCGCCGGCTGGCATGGATGTGTCGGAAGTGTTCTGGCTGGGCGACATGGGAGCAGGCCTTGCGATGCGACTCAAGAAGCGCGGGAATGCCACGACGGAAAGATCAATCTAGCAGCCGGGCTGCCGCACCGCGACCCGCGACCTGCGCATCGACGATCATCGCGGCGGGCGGGGCACCGGCCTGGGTCAATACCGCGACCATCGCCTGGGCCCGCAATAGCGCCAGCACCAGAGCGGCATACTGAGCCTCGGGCGTTGGAGAGGCGACTTCACCGCGCCCCACCACCACGATGACGGCGGCGCCGCGGCGGGCAAGCAGGGAACGCAACGAAGCAATTCCGGTGGCATCCAGCCGTGCCGAGCCGCGCGTGAATGCGATCGGCACCTCGCCGCCCGACTGCGCCGGGGTTGCGGCCGGCATGCGGTCGACGGCGACCGGGGCGCCGGCGGCGGCAGGGAACCCGGGCAAGCTGGGCCGCAGCGGCGGTCCCTGCGGCAGCGGCGGCAGCGCGGCGCCCGATGCCGTTTCGCCGCGCGCAGTTGGCGGCAGCAGCGCAATGGTGGAAACCGGTCCGGCCGGCACCGGGGCTTCGACCGGCGGGATCGGCGCCGCCGGACGGGCGGGCGGCGCGCTGGCCGCAGCGAGCGAGGCGCTGGCGGCGGGTGGGTCACTGGTCGCCGCCGTGGGCGTCGCAGTGGTTGCGGGCGGTTTGGTGGGCAATGGCGGCGGCGTGTTGCCGGCAGCTCCCGGATCCGCCAACGGTGCCTGCGCCTGCTCGTACTGGGCGTTGGCGCGGTCGGCGACCAGGCCCTCGGTGATACGGTTTCGGGTGTCCGGATCGATGAATGCCGGGCGCACCGGCACGGTCGAGAGATTGGGATAGGGATCGGTGGCACCGGGCGGCGGCGGGCGCTGCTCGGCGATCTTGCCGCCCTGCAGATCGTGCCACCAGTCGACCGGATTGATCGAGGCTGGAACCGAACCGCAGCCAGCCAGCAAAGCCATCAGCAACACCGCCGGCAACAGCCGATGCGCAGCCATCGAAGACCACGGCTGTTGCCACCGCGTGGCCCTCGCGCTGGCCTTGAAATCCATATCGCTGTACATCTTG
>JAYTTA010000576.1:0-11415 GCA_043745345.1 Acetobacteraceae bacterium
AGCCATCCGCCGGTTGCGCGCGACCCGGGTCGCCGCCGCCTGGCGTCCGACCGATTCGAGACCCTCAGCTGGACATCCGACCACCCGGTCTCGCTGCCCCGGCTGCAGGCCGCGATCGGCCGGTTGGCGCCAAGACTCGCCCGCGCCAAGGGCTTTTTCGAAACCCTGGAGCAGCCTGGACAGCCACTTCTATTTCAGCTTGCCGGCGGTCGCGCGACGCTAGGTGCGGCCGGTGCCCGACCCTCGGGGGCTGCTCGGGCGCGGATTATTTTCATCGCCGAGATTGGCGTCCTTTCCGCAGCCGAAATCAGTAGGATCATGGATCCCTGTGCCAGCTAAAGGTTCCAGTGAGCTAACCGTTTTGTAGGGGTTAGCGATGCTAAAACGCGAGGATTGTCGGGTCGGCCTTGCCTGAGCGGCAAAGAGGGTGCGCTTCGCGTTGTCCGGTTTCCCTTCGGAAGGGGCGGAATTGGCGTGCAGGTGTGCGTCCGCTGGGGTGAGGCGGTGGAGAACGACGTCCGCTTCTTTAAATGGCGCACGCCAGCAGCTTCTGCGATGATAGGTGACCGCATTCTTCGCTACGGAAACCCCAATGGCCACAGCCGTTCGATCGACTCCGTCCGGATCCCGCAACCTGGCTTCACCTGCCATGCGAGCGCTAATGCGCCGGCGTGTCAGCGAGATCACCGGGCTGCTGCTCGGCCTGTTCGCGATCACCCTGCTGGTGGCCCTGTTCACCCACGACCCCGCTGATCCGTCGCTTAACACCGCCACGACGCATGCGACCACCAACCTGGCGGGTCCGGTTGGTGCCACGCTTTCCGATCTGCTGTTGCAATTCTTCGGGGTGGCGGGCGCTCTGCCCGGCTTGGCGATGCTGGCTTGGTCGTGGCGCATCGCGTCCCATCACGGGATAGGGTCGTTGCCGCTGCGGCTAGTCGCCTTGCTGGCGGGCGTTCCTGCCCTGGCGGCGGCGCTCTCTGGCATCACGGTGGCCTTTGCCGGCGAGGCCGGGCTGCACTGGCCGACGATGGCCGGACCCGGCGGTGCGATCGGCGGTTTGCTCGCGACCGCGGCACTTGGTGCCGGCAAGTCGGTCATCGGCACGGTCGGCACGCTTTTGGTCTGCGCGCTGGGCCTTGCCCTGGCGCTGACGCTGTCGCTGCTTTCCCTGGGACTGAGCGCCAGCGAGTGGCGCCGGGCCGGCAACGGCGCCAGCTCGGCGGCGCGGGTTTCGATGGTTGGCGGGCGCCGCGCGGCGAGCCTGGTGTCGCGCATCGGTGGGCTGTTTCCACGCTCTTTCGAACCGGCAGAGAGCGACCGGGCGGTTGTGCCTGAGCTCGAGATACCGGCGCCGACGGTTCGCGCCGAGCGCCGTGTGCCGGCACCGCGTGAGGTCCCGCCACCGATTGCCGGCGTCGAGATGCCGCCACGGCCGGTTCCTGAACCGATCGCCGACCTTCGCAAAGCCCGCCGCCGCCTGCCCCCCGCCGAGCAGGCAAGCCTTGATCTGGCGGAGGGCGCCTGGCGTTTTCCGCCGCTGTCGCTTTTGACTCCAGCGCCAGCGCGCGGCGTAGTCGGGCCGAGCGCAGAAGCACTGGAACTGACCGCGCGGCAGCTTGAAACCGTGCTGGCCGATTACGGCGTCCAGGGCGCGATCGTCGCACACCGCGCCGGACCGGTGGTGACCCTGTACGAACTCGAACCGGCGCCGGGCATTCGCAGCGCCCGTGTAATTGGCCTGGCTGATGATGTCGCGCGCAGCTTGTCGGTCACCGCAGTGCGCATTGCCACCGTGTCCGGGCGCAACGTCATCGGCATCGAGGTGCCAAATCAGAAGCGAGAAACTGTTTACCTCTCAGAGATTCTTGCGGCGGAGGAGGCTCAAAAGTTTCCGGGCCGGCTGGCTTTGGCGCTCGGCAAGGATATCGGCGGCGAGGCTGTGGTTGCCGACCTTTCACGGATGCCGCACCTGATGATCGCCGGCACTACCGGGTCGGGCAAGTCGGTCGGCGTCAACGCGATGATCCTCAGCCTGTTGTACCGGTTGTCACCCGACCAGTGCCGGCTGATCCTGATTGACCCCAAGATGCTGGAACTGTCGGTCTATGAAGGCATCCCGCACCTCATGGCGCCGGTCGTGACCGAGCCCGCCAAGGCTGTCACCGCGCTGAAATGGACAGTTCGAGAAATGGAGCGCCGCTACCGCGCGATGAGCCAGCTCGGCGTGCGCAACATCGGCGGCTACAACGATCGGGTGGCGGATGCGCGCGACAAGGGCGAGATCGTCACCCGACGGGTACAGACCGGGTTCGACCCTGACACCAACCGCCCGACTTTCGAGGAACAGCCGGTGGTGCTCGAAACCCTGCCGTTCATCGTGGTCGTGGTCGACGAGATGGCCGACCTGATGATGGTCGCCGGCAAGGAGATCGAGATCACCGTGCAGCGCCTAGCGCAGATGGCGCGCGCCGCCGGCATCCACGTCATCATGGCGACCCAGCGGCCCTCGGTGGATGTCATCACTGGCACCATCAAGGCCAACTTTCCGACGCGCATCAGCTTTCAGGTGATCAGCAAGTTCGACAGCCGCACGATATTGGGCGAGCAGGGCGCCGAGCAGCTGCTCGGCATGGGCGACATGCTCTACATGTCTGGCGGCGGCCGCGTGGTGCGCGTGCATGGCCCGTTCGTGTCCGACCGCGAGGTCGAGGACGTGGTCGCCTTCCTGCGCGAGCAGGGCGAGCCGGCCTATCTGGAGGAAGTGACCGAGGCGCAGGACGATGACGGCGCCAAAACTGCCTTCTCAGGCATCGCCGGCGCCTCCGATGGCGAGAAGGGCCTGTTCGACCAGGCAGTGGCGGTTGTGGCGCGCGAGGGCAAGGCTTCCACCAGTTTCATCCAGCGCCACCTCAACATCGGCTACAACCGGGCGGCTAAGCTGATCGAGCAGATGGAGAAGGAGGGTATTGTCAGCCAGGCCAACCACGTCGGAAAACGCGAAATCCTGGTGCGTCGCACGCATGACGATGACTGACGCTGAAGCGAGACTGGGGCTCTGCCCCTGACCCCGCCCGGGTAGCGCCCGGGGGAGCCTAACTTAGGAACGGGGTCAAAGGGGCGGCTGCCCCTTTACGGGGTCTGGGGCAGAGCCCCATGCTTGCTGAACCCATAGAACGCCGCCGGATTTTCAACCAGTATGCGCTGACGCAGTGCTCCGTCTGGCACAAACTCAAAAAATTGGTCCAGCAGCGCGCCGGCTTCAGGCACTGGGCCCTGCATGTGCGTGTGTGGCCAATCGGTGCCCCAGACGCAGCGTTCCGGCGCGGCGGCGACCAGGGCGCGCAAATTGGCTGCGACGTCGGTCCAGGGATGGCCGGCGGAGGAGGCGCGATAGCTGCACGTCTTGACCCAGGCGTTGCCGCTGTCGAGCAGCCGCAGCAGTGCCTGGAACTGCGGATGGCCGGTGCCGAGCTCCGCTTTAACGCCGCCGATGTGGTCGACAACCACCGGCACTGGAAGCTTCGCCAGCATGGGTGCCAGTTCAAGCAGCGACTCGCCCCTGGCGTAGACCTGCAGGTGCCAGCCGAGCGGGGCGATGCGCCGGGCCAGCGCCTTGATCTGCTCGACCGGGGTGCCATTGCCGGACACCAGGTTGAAGCGCACCCCACGCACTCCGGCGTCCGACATCTTTGTCAGCGCGGCCGCATTGAAGCTGTCGTCGATCACCGCGACGGCCACGGCGCGGTCGGGTCCGAACCGCGCCACAGCGTCAAGCGTCACCCGGTTGTCGGTGCCGTAGGGGCTGGGCTGGACCACCACCATCCGTTCCAGCCCGACGGCCTCGGCCACGTCGAGATAATCCTCGACCAGCGCCAATGGCGGCTCATAGGCGCGGCCTGGGTCGAGGGGAAACCTGTCGAACGGACCAAAGATGTGAAAGTGGCAGTCCACCGACAGCTTCGGTGTCTTCTGCTTCGGTGCCTGCATGATTTCCCCCACACGGTCGAGGGTAGTGTGGCGCCAACCGGTCGCAACGCCAACCGGTTCAGCCGCGGCTGGCGCCCTCGAAGAACTCCTTGACCTTGGTGAAGAAGCCCTCGCTCTCCGGATGGCCGTTCTTGTTGCCCATCTCGGCCTCGAACGCCTCCAGCAGCTCACGTTGCTTGCGGGTCAGGTTCTGCGGTGTTTCGACCGCAACCTGGACGTACATGTCGCCGCGGGCTGGGGAGCGCAGCGCCGAGAACCCCTTGCCGCGCAGGCGGAACTGGTCGCCGGTCTGGGTGCCGGGCGGCACCTTCATCTTGGCGCGCGAGCCGTCGATCACCGGCACCTCAACCTCGCCGCCGAGTGCTGCCTGGCTCATGCGCAGCGGCAGCCGGACCATCAAATTGGCACCGTCGCGCTGGAATATTTCATGCGGGCGAACCCCGATGCTGACATACAGGTCCCCGGCCGGCGCCCCCGCCGGACCCGCGGCGCCCTCGCCCGAAAGCCTGATACGGGTGCCGTCCTCGACGCCGGCCGGGATCGCCACCTCCAGCGTCCGCTCCCGCTCCACGGTGCCCTGGCCACGACAGATCCGACACGGATTGCTGATCACGCGACCGCCGCCGCCGCAGGTCGGGCAGGTGCGCTCAACCATGAAGAAGCCTTGCTGCGCGCGCACCTTACCGGCGCCATTGCAGGTGCCGCAGGTCAGGTTAGCCTTAGATTTGTCGGCTGATCCGGTGCCTTCGCAGGCCTCGCACGGCGCTCGGGTCGGCACCCGCAGGCTGACCTTGGCGCCGGAGAACGCTTCGGTCAGATCGATCTCGACCTGGGCCCGGACGTCAGCACCGGTGCGCTGGCTACCGCCGCCGGCGCCACGGCGCCCGCCCATGAACTCGCCGAACATCTGGTCGAAGATGTCACCCAGGCCGCCGCCGTCGGTGAAATTGAAGCCGCCGGGCTGCGCGCCGCCCTGCTCGAATGCGGCATGGCCGAAGCGGTCGTAGGCGGCACGCTTCTGATCGTCCTTGAGGACCTCGTACGCTTCGCTCAGCTCCTTGAATCGTGTCTCGGCCGCCTTGTTGTTGGGATTGCGGTCGGGATGGTGCTCCATCGCCAACTTGCGATAGGCCTTCTTGAGATCGTCCGCGCTCGCATCCCGTGTCACACTCAGAACGGCATAATAATCCAGCTTCGCCATGTCAGCCCTACCATCCGGCACCCCGTCCCGCTTTGGATGCAAACGGGGACGCTCAACGAAATCGCGCCCGCCTTCCTCAGAAGCGCGGGCGCGACACTACCGTAACAGAAAAGTCGGCCCGGTCAGGCAGACTTTTTCTTGTCGTCGACTTCCTCGAACTCGGCATCGACCACCTTGTCATCCGGGCTGCCACTCGGTGCATGACCACCGCCGGGTGGGGGAGTGCCCGCAGCAGCCTGAGCCGTGTCCGCCTCAGCCTTATACATCGCCTCGCCAATCTTCATCGCCGATTGGCTGAGCCGTTCGGTCGCGGTCTTGATCGCCTCGGCATCTGTGCCCTCAAGTGCCGACTTGGCCGCGGCAACCGCTGCTTCGGCTTCGCCCTTCTCCTGGGCACCGACCTTGCCCTCGTTTTCGCGCAGGGTCTTCTCGACCTGATGCACGAGACCCTCGGCCTGGTTGCGGGCCTCGATCTGCTCGCGGCGCTGCTTGTCGGCGACCGCATTGGACTCAGCCTCTTTTACCATGCGCTCGATCTCCGCCTCGGACAGGCCGCCGGAAGACTGGATGCGGATCTGCTGCTCCTTGCCGGTCGCCTTATCGCGAGCCTGAACCGCAACAATGCCGTTGGCGTCGATGTCAAACGTGACCTCGATCTGCGGCGCGCCGCGCGGGGCGGGGGGAATGCCCTCCAGGTTGAACTGGCCAAGGATCTTGTTGTCGGCGGCGAGTTCACGCTCACCCTGAAAGACCTTGATGGTGACCGCGTTCTGGTTATCGTCCGCGGTCGAGAACACTTGGCTCTTCTTGGTCGGGATCGTCGTGTTGCGCTCGATCAGCCGGGTAAACACGCCGCCCAGCGTCTCAATGCCAAGCGAAAGCGGGGTCACGTCAAGCAGCAGCACATCCTTGACATCGCCCTTGAGCACCGCGCCCTGAACCGCAGCACCGATCGCCACGACCTCGTCCGGGTTGACGTTGCGGGCCGGCTCACGTCCGAAGAACTGCTTTACGGCTTCAATCACCTTCGGCATGCGGGTCATGCCGCCGACGAGGATAACCTCCTGGATTTCGGCCGCCGTCACGCCGGCATCCTTCAGCGCGGCGCGGCAGGGCTCCATGGTGCGGGCAACGAGATCGTCGACCAGGCTTTCGAGTTTGGCCCGCGACAACTTCATCACCAGGTGCTTCGGCCCTGAGGCGTCGGCGGTGATGAAGGGTAGATTAATCTCGGTTTCCTTCGAGGAGGACAGTTCGATCTTGGCCTTTTCCGCGGCCTCCTTCAGCCGCTGCAGCGCCAGCTTGTCGCGGCGCAGATCAATTCCCTGGTCACGCTTGAACTCGTCCGCCAGGTAGTCGATCACCCGGACGTCGAAATCCTCGCCACCGAGGAAGGTGTCGCCGTTGGTCGACTTGACCTCGAACACGCCGTCGCCGATTTCGAGCACGGACACGTCGAAGGTGCCGCCGCCAAGGTCATAGACGGCGATGACGCCGCTGTTCTTCTTGTCCATGCCATAGGCAAGGGCGGCCGCCGTCGGCTCGTTGATAATGCGCAGCACCTCAAGTCCGGCGATGCGGCCGGCATCCTTGGTCGCCTGGCGCTGGGCGTCGTTGAAATAGGCGGGAACGGTGATGACGGCCTGGGACACGGTCTCGCCCAGATACGCTTCCGCGGTCTCCTTCATTTTGCCGAGGACGAAGGCACTGACCTGGGAGGGCGAATACTTCTCGCCGCGCGCCTCGACCCAGGCATCGCCGTTGTCGCCGCGCACGATGCCGAACGGCACCAGACCCTTGTCCTTGCTGACCAGCGGGTCGTCGAACCGACGGCCAATCAGGCGCTTGACGGCATACAACGTGTTGGTCGGGTTTGTGACCGCCTGTCGCTTGGCGGACTGGCCGACCAGACGCTCACCGCTATCGGAGAACGCCACCATCGACGGTGTGGTGCGTGCGCCCTCGGCATTCTCGATGACGCGGACGTCCTTGCCTTCCATGATGGCGACGCAGGAATTGGTAGTACCGAGGTCGATACCGATGACCTTGCTCATTCGTCTTTTCCTTTCAGCGGAAGCCGATGGCCCGAAGCACCAACAGCGTCCCTAGGGTTTGGAATGCATTCTCACATATGGGCCAAAAGGTTCTCAGGCAAGTCCCGTATGCACTATGTTCGGGCACTTAGACGGTTTCGTCGAAGTTGGGTGCAGGGCTTGCCGCAACGACGACCATCGCCGGGCGCAACAGCCGGCCGTTTAACGTCCAGGCTGAGGTCCAAGCCTGCAAAACGGTACCTGGCGGATGCTCGGCGCTTGGCTGCTCGGACATCGCCTGGTGCAGGTTGGGATCAAATAAGGCACCGGTTGGATTGGACTGCTTGATGCCATTACGCTCAAGCAGGGCGATGAAGCTGCGTTCCACACCCTCGAAGCCTTCTCGAAGCCTGGTGACGATGGCCGGCTCGTCAGCCAACTGCGGCGGCAGGCTGTCCAGCCCACGACGCAGGTTGTCGGCACCCTCGACCACATCGGTCGCAAACTTCTGCACGGCATACTGCCGTGCCTCATCAACGTCGCGCCGCGCACGGGCACGCACATTGGCGGTTTCGGCCTCGGCACGCATCCAGCGGTCGCGCATGTCCGACGCCTCGGCCTCCAGCTCAGCAATACGCGCACTTGCCGCCTGCATCACCCGTTCCGGAGTTTCCGGCTGGGCGTCTTCCACCCCGTCCGCGGGATGGAGATGGGATGAGGTGTGGGGTTCGGTGCTCATGGGCTGTGAATTAGGACGAGCGTGCCCGGTAGGCAAGCGCAAGTAAGGCGGGGCTGGTCCTTACTTAGTGTTTCAACGGCCGGCCGAGCCAAAGCACGAACGACGTCGCATGATAGACCGACTTGAAGGCCATCACCGGCAGCACCGCCTGCCAGCTGCCGCGAAGGTTGCCGGCAAGCAGGCTGACCAGGCCGTCGCGCATGCGGAGAACGTTGCGCGGCGCCATGAACAGCTTTCGCAGCGCCGGCGTGTTGATGCGGTAGATCAGCCAGCTGATGCGCGCGATCGCCTGGCGCACATCGCGATCCATCTTTCGGGCGAGCGCCCGACCGGCGGCCGGATCGTCAAGCCAGGTATCGGCGATCTCGGCGCCGAGTTCCGCCGTGGTCATCGCCAGCAGCACGCCGCTCGAGAACACCGGATCGACGAAGGCGTAGGCATCGCCGATCATCAGGTAACCCTCGCCCCATACCGACGCGGACCGATAGGAGTAATTGCCAGTGCTGGTGACGTCGGACATAAGCTCCGCACTCCGCATCCTGGCGCTGACGGTCGGGCTGGCATCAAGCCGTGCCAGGAACAGGTCACGCGGGCTGCCGGACCGGTTCTTGAATGCCGCCTGGGAGCCCACGAAACCGACGCTCATGATGCTGTCAGGCAGCGGGATCATCCAGAACCAGCCATCGTCGGCCAGGTGCACGGTGATGTAGCCCTCAAGCTCGCCGGTGCGGCGCTGGACATCGCGGAAATGGCCGAACAGGGCGGCAGTGTTATTGTGCTTGTCGGATCGCTTGGTACGCAATCGGCCAGCCAGGAAGGTATCTCTGCCGGAGGCGTCAATGACGAAGTTCGCCGAGAATTTCTTGACCATGCCATCCGCATCGGTGGCGGTCACCTGTGACCGGTCGCCCGCGGGAGCCAGCTGAAGCTCGGTGACGCGGCAGTTTTCCACCGTCCGGGCGCCGTGGTTGGACGCGGTCGCGAACAGCATGGCATCGAACTCGGCCCGTGGCACCTGCCAGCTGTGGGTATAGTCGCGGTCGAGGCCAAGCGCGAAGGCGAAGCTCACGCTCTGTCCGGTAGCGTCAGATACGAACTCGGCGCCCGGCTTGTGCACCCCAAGCGCCGCCACCTTCTCACGCACGCCCAAACGGTCGAAGATCGCGCTGTTTCGTGGCAGCAGCGACTCGCCGATGTGAAACCGCGGATGCGCGTCCTTTTCCAGCAGCACCACATCCCGCCCGCGCTGCGCCAACAACGCCGCAGCGGTGGCGCCCGCTGGGCCACCGCCGATCACCAGTACGTCGCAGTTATCGACAAATTCGAAATTACCATCCATTGGGACAGGCTTCCCTAACGCCGTGCAGGCCGTCAAGTCTTAAAGGCGACGCCGTAGGCATTAGACATCAGCAAGCATGGGGCTCTGCCCCAAACCCGTTAAGGGCAAGCCCTTAGAGCCAATCTTTTTGAGTATGGGTTTACAGAGGGCGACGGCCCTTTGGCGGGTTTGGGCGTAGCAGACAAAGGTCCGGCTGTCCGCCTTCGGCCAGTTGAAATATTTGCGAAGGGAGAGCCAAAACCTTAGTTTTTACTGCCAACGGCGTTTGGTCATCGGCTCGCCTTTTAGAGCTTGCTGGCGATCTCGAAGATGTCCTCCGGTGCGTAATCCGGGGTGAAGGCGCCGTAATTACTGTCGAGTTTCGTGATTTTGCCGCCTTGGGGGTCGACCACTTCCAGGTTGCCGGGCCCGCAGCTCAGCATCGAGACGCTGGTTCTGACGAGTTCGACGTGGCCGAGTTCCTCAGCGAAGATGCTGGAGGTCAGGCTGTAGAACGGTCGTAGCTTGGTCTCGTTGCGGAAGTTGAAGCTCTGGAACATGTGGTTGCCGAGCGTTGACATCTCGCCATACTTGCCGCCGGGCAGTTCCTGCAACGCCGCCGCGGTATTCGGCTCCTGCAACTTGGCTTGCAGCCGATCTGTTCTCATGAACATTTCTGTAGGCTCCCCGGTGATTGGTATCCGGGGATTTACGGCTTGGCTGGACGCTGGTTCGATGGTCCGAAACTGTTCATGCGTTCCGTCTTAAGGTCTCAGCGGGGAGCGGATGTGTGAGTGGATCGCAACCGGCTGAGGTTGGCCCGCGTGCTGGTGAGCGCCTGTTCAACGGCGGCATAGAACCGTTGATCAAAATCCGGGAATGATTGCCGGTCAGCCGGCGCGTTGAACCTAGCCTGGCCGATCCATTTTGAAGCCGGGCGGCGGGTTGCGAGAACCCGGTCGTAGGCGTCGGCGAAGCCAGCCAGATTGTGTTCGAGGTCGAAATATACCGGCGCGGTGAAGATCGTGTCGAGCCACTTCTGGTAGGAGCCGAAATTCGGTTCGTCGTAGAAGATCAGCTTGAGGTCGGTGTCGTAAACGTCGTTTTGCCGCACCGGAGGATAGGCATGGGCGATGGAACCCGGCCCGACAGGCAGCCTGCCGAACTCCACTAGCGACCGCCTTGCCGCGTCGTCCTGATAGGCGGTGAGGGGATCCAGCAGAGAAAGATTGTTGGTGCGGCGGACGACGTTGACGAATTCGTTCTTCGGTACTGGGAAGTCGAAGATCGCGATCGCAAGGTAACGGTCGATCGGCCACTCGTCCCAGACGCCGGCCGCCGCCAGCGCGTTGTGCGCCAGGTGAATGCAGTTGTCCTGAAACACGCTCCAATGAAAGATTCTGGATCGATCGTGGTAAGGCGCGTTCTGCTGGTTGAGGTAGTCGACCATCCGGACCATCTGCGCGCGTGTTACCGGGATGCGGTTGCAGTAGCGGCCACGGCCGAACTCGATCGCATAGTCGGTCGCGATCGACACCTCGTACTTGTAGTCTCGCTGCGACATGCCGGCCGGCATGTCATTGAAAACCTCGGAGTGAAAATCGATCGCATCATAAAGGCGCTGCCGTTTCGCCTCGGTCTGGGTGCGCTGATAGGCATCGCGCGTCAGTCGGTCCCCGACGTCAAGGTTGCCCTGAAAGAAGAACCGCCGGCCCGGAACGGCCGCCCATTTGGCATTGCTGAAATGGGCGTTCATGCTGATGCCGATACCGTCCATCCGCTCAGCCGGCGTATCAGCACAGACCCGCAGCACCGGGTAAAGATCGTCGCCATCGCGGCACGCGCCGTTGAGGTAGAACACGGCGTGGCCGCCGATCTCGCCACGGATGTCGGCACCAAACCCGACCTTTTTCTTGATTTGAGATAGCGCGCAGAACTCGGCGTAGTATGGGAACATCAATGTATACGCCGTGTTATCGTCACCGGCGCTGGAGCGATCGAAATTCTCGACGCCGCAGGCCGCGAGCCACAGCGCTGCAAGCGGCGCCGCCAACTGTCTTAACCGCATTCAGGATTCCCGGCACTGGTGCGTCGATAAAAATGCTTGGCTGGGGCGGGAGGGATCGAACCTCCG
>JAYTTA010000577.1:0-11404 GCA_043745345.1 Acetobacteraceae bacterium
AGCACCACGGGGCACAGAATCGGTAGTAGCCGGCTCAACCTCCGTCGGAATTTCAGCTGCAGCCAATACTGTATGCGGCAAAATTTTCTCCAGCTTGGATTTCAGAGACGGCAAAGCCGCTGTGGTGGGTTCAGGCAGTGTAATCTCGGCATCGGCCTTCATGGTGTTGCCGGTTTTTAAACCGGGCTTCGCACCAGTGACTGCTGTCTGGGCGGTAGGCATAGCTACGTCAGATGGTGTTGCTGAAGTTGGATGCCCGGGTTTCTTCAATCCGGCGCGTTCGCCAATCAGCGGCGTGACTGCCATCTTGGGTTCGATAGGATGGGTCTCGGCAAAATCTGTGTCAGCTGGTGCGGTGGCCTTGCCGTTGCTTTTTGATTTCCGGCTCCTGTCAGAAGGCCCGGCTTTGTCAGACGTTTTGGGCGCGGATGTCACAGCAGCATGGCTCGTCGTCGACTTCATCGGTTTGCCCCATCACCTGCAAGCGTGAGTGCCTCCGATCCAAACTCAGATCAGGATTGCTTGCGCGCCAAGCCGCCAACAAGATCCGGATGGGACGCGTTGCGGCACAATTCACGAAGATGGCGTCGCCATCCTTCCGAGATTGTATAACAAGAAAAAGACATAAAATCCAGCTTGGCCGTTTAAAGCCAACAACTCGGGGACGTGGCAGTGACGAAATAGCGCCGAAAGCTCAAGCCTGCCCGGGCTCAGCAGAGAACAGCTTGGCCTTGTCGGGCTTGCCCTGCCATTCTTCGGCATCCGCCGGCGGCTCGCCCTTGCGCGTAATGTTTGGCCACAGCCCGGCATAAAGCCGGTTCTGCTCGACCCAGGCACCGGCGCGGTCGTCACTGTCAGGCAAAATTGCTTCAGCCGGACATTCAGGCTCACAGACTCCGCAGTCGATGCATTCGTCCGGATGAATGACCAACATGTTTTCGCCGACATAAAAGCAGTCGACGGGACAGACCTCGATGCAATCCATGTATTTGCAGCGAATGCAGTTTTCAGTGACCACGTAAGTCATGGGGAGCCTCGAATTGCTGAACCTGCGGGCGAAGCCGGACAGACCCAATCTAGTTCCTGCCGCCCGATCATCACCGGTTGCGGTTACTGGAGATGCGGATATGCGGCCGTTTGTGCTGCAACGCAAGGTGCGTCCGCTTCAAGCTCGATCTCCTCGTAAAGCCGGCGTGCCTCGGCGGCTGGGCCACGGCGTACTGCCAGCGCGACCACGCGGATCACACGAACGCCCTGGGGTAGCGGCAGGGTGAGCACGTTGCCGATCCGCAGCCGGGCGTGCGGCTTGTCGGTCGGCTGGCGGTTAAGCCGCACCAGGCCGCTGCCGACCAGCCGCGCGCAGTCGCTGCGCATCTTCATGAACCGGGCCGACCACAGCCACTTGTCGAGCCGCTGCCAGTCGCGATCCTCGGTGTCGGCAAAGCCCATGGGGTCATCCCTCTGTCAGGTTGGCGTTTATCGGCGAAATGCCGCCAGGACGGCGAAAGGTCCGGAGGCGTGCACCATCGGTGCATCCGGTACCAACGGTGGCCGTTTACGCCGGGCCGGTAGGATCATGGCCGGCGCAGGTGGGCCGTACTCCTGCGCCGACACCATGCCTGCCGGTGCCAGGCGAAAGCCCAGCCGACGCAACACCGCGGGCACCAACTCGGCCCGCACCGAGAAACGTGAGGCCAGCCCGGCCGGCAGTGCAGCGGCGCCGCGCCGTGTCGCGAAGTGCAGTTCGGCCGCAATCCGCTCGGCGACGTCGAGCCGCAGCAGCACCGGCCCGGCATCCAGCCAGCCGAGCGCGGTGGTCATCTCCGGCGGCCACTCGGGCGGACCCGGCAGCGACACACGTCCGGGTTCCGGCAAGCGCGGCATCGGCGATCCAGCGGACAGCGACAGCAGCCGGGCGCGCAGATTGGCTGCCAGCGGGCGCAGCATCGCCGGTACGAACAGGCCGTATTGACCGGCAATCAGCCCGATCGCCTTAGCGCGGCGGCGGACGTCGAACGCCATCTCCTCCTGGCAATCGATCGCCAGCACGCCGAGCGCCTCGCCGAGGCGGTGCGCCAATCCGCGTAGAGCCATTTCCGCATCGGCCCGGCTCATCATCTGGAAGATCGGCGCGAACTCCCGCCGCAGCCGGTGATCGAGCCACGCCTTTAAACGCCGGCGTAAGCGTTCGCGCTGGGCCCCATCGAGGAACTCGCTGTCCAGGATGTCGATGTGCGGCGTCAACGTGCTGGCGCCGGGCCGCAGCCGGCCGATCGCGGCACCGTCCCACCAGATCCGGTGGGCGTCATCGAACGTGAAAACCTCGTCGGCGGCGGCTTCCACGGCCGCAACCCGGCGCGGCATCTCGTCGCGTAAGGCACGGCGCGCGGCGCGCAGTACCAACTTTTTTTCCGGTCCTTCGGCCAAGGGATCGGGCAGGAAGCCAAAACCGGCAACATAGCCGACTGGGTGGCCCTCGACCACGACTTCGCCCCGCGCGGTAACGGCAGATAGCAGGTTGTCGCCGCCGGCCTGGTCGAGCTGGCGCATCAGGTGGGCGGCGCGGCGATCGACGAACCGGGCCGTCAGCCGCTCGTGCAGCGCGTCCGACAGCGTATCCTCGACCTCACGCGCCCGTTCCTGCCAGTGCGGTGCGTCGGCCAGCCAGTCGTTGCGCGCCGCGATGTAGGACCACACGCGCACGCCGGATAAACGCTGCATCAGGGTGTCGATGTCGCCGTCCTGGCGCGAGATGGACGCAATCTGGCTGGCGAGCCAGTCAGCCGGCAATTTCCCATCTTCGGCGATGTGGCGGAACACGCGGGCGCACAGCCTGATGTGGGTCTCGTCCGCGAGCTTACGAAAGTCGGGGATCTGGCAGGCCTCCCACAGCAGCCGGATGCGCGATCGTCCGGTTGCCAGCCGGCGTATCTCTGGATCCCGCGCCAACGCCGCCAGCGTCTCGACATCGGTCGCCTCGTTGCCGCGGACCAACCCCGGACCCGGCGGTGGTGCGGCCAGGCTTTGCAGCAATCCATCTACCGTCGAGAAATCAAGCTGCTCGCTGCGCCAGCAGATCTGGCTCAGCGGCTCGAAACGGTGATCCTCGACCGCACGGACCAGATCCTCGGTCAGCGGCAGGCAATCGCCTGTAGTGCCGAAGGTGCCATCGCGCATGCCGCGGCCGGCGCGCCCGGCGATCTGGGCAATTTCCGGCGCGGTCAGCCGGCGCGGCCGGTGGCCATCGAACTTCGACAGCCGGGCGAAGGCGACATGGTCGACATCCATGTTCAGGCCCATGCCGATGGCGTCGGTGGCGACCAGGAAATCCACTTCCTTGGCTTGATACAGCGCCACCTGAGCGTTGCGGGTGCGTGGCGACAGCCGGCCCATGACCACGGCGCAGCCGCCACGCCGCCGCCGGATCAGCTCGGCGATGGCGTAGACCTCGCCGGCGCTGAACGCGACCACGGCCGAGCGCGGCGGCAGTTTTGTCAGCTTGGTCGCGCCGGCGTGGCTGAGTTGGGACAGGCGTGGGCGGGTATCGATCTCGGCCTGCGGGATCAGCCGTTTGAGCAGCGGGCGGATGGTTTCGGCGCCGAGGAACATCGTCTCGACCAGGCCACGGGCGTGCAGCAGCCGCTCGGTGAAGATATGGCCGCGGTCGGGGTCGGCGCAGAGCTGGATTTCGTCGACCGCCAGGAATTCCACCGGGCGATCCAGCGGCATCGCCTCGGCCGTGCAGGAAAAATAGCGTGCTTCCGGGGGCACGATCTTTTCCTCGCCGGTGATCAGCGCCACTGACTTCACACCTTTGCGCGCGACCATTTTATCGTAGTTCTCACGCGCCAGCAGGCGCAGCGGAAATCCGATGATCCCCGATGAATGCGCCAGCAGCCGGTCGATCGCCAGATGCGTCTTGCCGGTGTTGGTCGGACCGAGCACAGCCTTAACGCGGGGCGCAAATCCGGACATGCAGAGATGTTTGGGGGTCGGGCGGCGGAATGCAAGCCCAGCCGCTGCAGGCAAGTCTCGTTACACGTGACTGTTCGCCCGTCATGGGTAAGCGATTGAAATGTTGCGCGGCGCTGTGCATATGGCGGCCGTGGCAGACGACAGGAGATCGGGATGGACGCAGTTACAGGCGCGGAAACACATGGATTCGGAGCTGAGGTCGGGCGGCTGCTCGATCTCGTAGTGCACTCCCTTTACTCCGAGCGCGAGATATTCCTCCGCGAACTGGTTGCTAATGCCGCCGACGCCACTGACCGCCGCCGCTTCGAGGCATTGACCGATGCGAGCCTTGCCTTGCCCGATCAGGCCAAGGTGCGCTTGGTCGCCGACAAGGCTGCGCGCACCCTGACGATCACCGATGACGGCATTGGCATGACCCGGCAGGAGTTGATCGACAACCTCGGCACCATCGCGCGGTCGGGCACCTCGGCGGCAGCCCAGGCCGTTGCCGGCGCCAGTGCTGAGGACCGGCCCAGCCTGATCGGCCAGTTCGGCGTCGGCTTCTACTCGGCCTTCATGGTCGCCGACCGGGTCGAGGTCACCTCGCGCCGGACCGGCAGCGATGCGGCGTTCACCTGGTCGTCCGATGGGCGTGGCGAGTTCACCATCGCACCAGCAACGCGCGAGGTCCCGGGCACCACGGTCGTGCTGCACATCAAGGCCGATGCGGATGAATATCTCGAGTCGATTCGGCTCGAAACCACTATCAAGAAGTGGGCCGACCACATCACCGTCCCGGTCACGATCGTGGAAGGCGGCGAGGAGAAGACTGCTAATCAGGGTACCGCGCTGTGGCGGAAACCCAAATCCGAGGTCACCGAGGAGCAGACCCAGGATTTCTACCGCCACCTCGGCAACATCTTCGACCAGCCCTGGGCCACCCTGTCCTGGCGCGCCGAGGGCACCATCGAGTTTCATGCGCTGCTGTTCGTGCCCGGCATGAAACCATTCGACGCCGTCGAGGGCGACCGCGACTCGCATGTCCGGCTGCATGTGAAACGGATGTTCATCACCGATCGGGCCGAGCTGCTGCCGAGCTGGCTGCGCTTTGTCCAGGGCGTCGTGGATACTGAGGACCTGCCGCTCAACGTCTCGCGCGAGATGCTGCAGACCACGCCGGTGCTGGCCCGCATCCGGCGTGCCGTCACCAACCGGGTCATCTCCGAACTCAAGACCCGCGCGAAGGACGTCGAGGAATACAGCAAGTTCTGGGACAATTTCGGGCCTGTCGTGAAGGAGGGCCTGTGGGATGACGCCGAGCATCGTACTGAGATCACCAGCCTGGTGCGGCTGCATTCGACTGCCGGCGATGACCTGACCACGTTCGCCGAATACGTGGCGAGGTTGAAGCCGGAACAGGAGAAAATCTATTACATTACCGGCGAGGCCATCGATAATTTGCGCCGGTCGCCGCAGCTGGAGGGTTTTCGCGCCCGTGGAATCGAGGTGCTGCTGCTGACTGATCCGATCGACGCCTTCTGGCCCGAACGTCTAGCGGAGTTCGACGGCAAAAAGCTGGCCAACGTCACCCAGTCCTCGGCTGACCTCAAGCCGGAGGGCGAGGTGGGTGACGTGACCGCATTGTGTGCCGCGATCAAGGAAGCGCTCGGCGATGCGGTTGGCGAGGTTCGCGCCAGCCACAGCCTGGTCGACAGCGCCGTGCTGCTCGCCGCCGGCGCCGGGCCCGATCTGCAGATGCAGCGGCTGCTGCGCCGCGCCGGGCGCGCCGGCTGGCAAAGCCCGCCCAACCTCGAGATCAACCCGCGCCATGCGCTGATCGAGGGACTGGCCGCCCACCTTGACCAAATACCCACGGCAGCCGGCACGCTGCTCGACCTGGCACGAATCCAGGAGGGTGAGGCGCCGCGCGATCCAACTGACTTTGCGAAGCGCATCAGTGCTCTGCTGGTTCAGGGTATCCACCAGAAGTAAGGTTGAAGCTCTCCCTCAGCAGGTATTCCAACTAACCGAAGGCGGTCAGCCGGAACCTTTGCCTGCTACGCCTCTGACTCCGCCCGGGTAGCGCCCAATTTAAGTCTGTGGGTTCCAAGGGGCGGCTGCCCCTTGGCGGGTTTGGGCAGAGCCCAACCTTGCCTGCTGCCTGCGGCGCTTGACCGAACCGGAGCTTGATCTAAAAGCCATCCTGCGTCTTGACGTGACGCCAAACACGACATGGGGATCGTTCAGGATGCAACCGGCCTACCTACTGATCATCGTCTGCGGCCTGCTGGCGCTGGCCTACGGCGTCGTCACCGCCCGCCAGGTGCTGGCGGCCGACGCTGGCAACGCCCGGATGCAGGAAATCGCCGCGGCCATTCAGGAAGGTGCTCGCGCCTATCTTAATCGCCAATACACCACCATCGGCATCGTCGGCTTGGTGATCCTGGTTATTCTTTATCTCACCCTCGGCCTTCAGGTGGCGATCGGTTTCGCCATCGGCGCCATTCTTTCCGCGGTCGCCGGTTTCGCGGGCATGAACGTATCCGTTCGTGCCAATGTCCGCACCGCCCAGGCATCGCGCCGCGGCCTGGCCGCGGGCCTCGACATCGCCTTCAAGGCCGGCGCCGTGACCGGCATGCTGGTGGTCGGGTTGGGCCTGCTCGGCGTCGGCGTCTATTACATGGTGTTGCGCCGCATGCTGCCGGGCAACGACCTCCGCCCGGTACTGGAAGCGCTTGTGGCGCTGTCGTTCGGCGCCTCGCTGATCTCGATCTTCGCCCGGTTGGGCGGCGGCATCTTCACCAAGGGCGCCGATGTCGGCGCAGACCTGGTCGGCAAGGTCGAGGCTGGCATTCCTGAGGATGACCCCCGCAATCCGGCGGTGATCGCCGATAATGTCGGCGACAATGTCGGCGACTGTGCCGGTATGGCGGCCGATCTGTTCGAGACCTACGCCGTGACCCTGGTCGCGACCATGCTGCTGGCGGCCATCTTCTTCCGCCCTGAGGTTCGCGACGCCATGCTGCTGCTGCCGCTCGGCATCGGCGCGGTGTGCATCATCACCTCGATCATCGGCACCTATTTCGTCAAGCTCGGCGCCGATAACGGCATCATGTGGGCGTTGTATAAGGGTTTGATCGTCACCGGCGTGCTGTCGGTGGCGTCGATCGCGGTCATCATCGGCTGGTTCGTGGGCTTCTCGACGCCGCTGCCGCTC
This sequence comes from Acetobacteraceae bacterium, assembly GCA_043745345.1. Classification (GTDB taxonomy): domain Bacteria; phylum Pseudomonadota; class Alphaproteobacteria; order Acetobacterales; family Acetobacteraceae; genus PALSA-911. The sequence goes on from JAYTTA010000577.1 coordinate 7,172, forward strand.
GTCTCCGGCGGTTCCTATGTCGGCATGGACCTGTTCCTATGCTCGCTGGTCGGCATGGCTGTCACCGGTTTTATCGTCGTCATCACCGAGTACTACACCTCGACCGAGTACCGCCCGGTGCGCAGCATCGCGCAGAGCTCGACCACCGGTCATGGCACCAACGTGATCCAGGGCCTGGCGATGTCGATGGAGGCAACGGCGCTGCCGGTGCTGGTCATCTGCGTCGGCATTATTTCCGCTTACCTGGTGGCGGGCCTGTTCGGCATCGCCATTGCCGCCACCACCATGTTGGCTGTCGCCGGCATGATCGTGGCACTCGATGCCTATGGCCCGGTGACCGACAACGCCGGCGGCATCGCCGAGATGGCCGACCTGCCGCCCGACGTGCGCGTCACCACCGACGCGTTGGACGCGGTCGGCAACACCACCAAGGCAGTGACCAAGGGTTACGCGATCGGCTCGGCGGGGCTTGCCTCCCTGGTGCTGTTCGCCGCCTACACTCAGGACCTCAAGTTCTACTTTCCGAAGCTGGACGTGCGGTTCTCGCTGGAGGATCCGTTTGTCGTGGTTGGGCTGTTCCTGGGCGGGCTGCTGCCATACCTGTTCGGTGCCATGGGCATGACCGCGGTCGGCCGTGCCGCCGGCGCGGTGGTCGTTGAGGTCCGGCGTCAGTTCAAGGCGATGCCAGGCATTATGCTGGGCACCCAGAAGCCGGAATACGGCACCGCGGTCGACATGCTGACCAAGGCCGCGATCCGCGAGATGATCCTGCCGTCGCTGCTGCCGGTGCTGGCGCCGATCGTGCTGTGGGTAGTGATCAACGCTGTCGCCGGACGTGCTGCGGCATTCACCTGCCTGGGTGCGATGCTGCTCGGCGTGATCGTCACCGGACTGTTCGTCGCGATCTCGATGACATCCGGCGGCGGCGCCTGGGACAACGCGAAGAAGTATATCGAGGAAGGCAATCACGGCGGCAAGGGCTCGGACGCGCACAAGGCGGCCGTGACCGGTGACACCGTTGGCGACCCCTACAAGGATACCGCCGGCCCGGCAGTGAACCCGATGATCAAGATCACTAACATCGTGGCGCTGCTGCTGCTGGCGATTCTGGCCGGCTGGCTGAAGTAACGCAGGCTGGCTGAAGTATCGCTGCCGTCTAAATCTTCGCCCGGCCAGTGTATACTATTGGCCGGGCGTGCTGTCCGGCTTCACCGGCTCCACGTTCTCGGCGCCGGCGCGCGTGCCACCGAGGCGGTCGGCACTGACCTTCTCCTTGGCGTCCGGCTTCCTGTGGTTGCCGGTGTTCTGCTGGTCGTCGCTGTGCGCGATAATCTTTCTTGGTGTGGGGCCGTTTCATGTCGGATGACGCCCTGCTTTAGGTTGGATTGTAGATTAGCCGACAATGAATGCGGTCGGCCTTGAAGCATTGCCTGGTAAAGCGGTTTGACTTTGCCCGAGCCAACCTCGCTTCCCCTTCCCGGTAGTCGGCAGCCTGGCTCTCACCAAGGATTATTGCCCGGTGCGCGCCATTGCACCGCAACTTGCCCCGCACGATATAAAAACTCAATGTCGCCCGCCGGTGCGAATGGGCGCATCGGTCTATAGCCCACGGTTCTTTTTGTTCTGGCGTATGGTTACGGCAAGATGGCAACCGTATCCTCGCGAAAGCGTTTCAATCCTGGATCGAGGCCGCAAGCCGGGTTGAAGTCGGAACAAGGGTTTATCGTTCCAGATGGAACAGGGCTCAATGGGTTTATCGGCGATGCCAGGATCGGAGTGGTTTCACATGAGACGCAAAGCGACAGAGGGTGCCGTTGTCAACTGTAACGTCAACGGTGCGGAGTTTCACCTGGAGGACTTCCTGCCTTACCGCCTCTCGGTAGCCGCCAACCGCGTCTCCCGGTTGTTTGGTAGGCGCTATGCCGAGGCTTTTGGGTTGAGCATTCCCGAATGGCGGGTGCTTACAGTTGTCGGACGCTACTCCAGCATCTCGCCAAGCGCCGTCGGTGAGGCGACATCGATGGACAAAGTCAAGGTCAGTCGCGCGGCGGCAAGCCTGGTCACGCGTGGTTTGGTCAAGCAGTCGCACGACCCAAGCGACGGCCGCGGCCGTCTGCTGAGCCTGACCCGCAAGGGCCAGACCATCAACGCCAACTCGGTGCCGTTGGCGCGCGAGACCGAGGAATTGATTTCGGCAGGGCTCAACAAGCAGGAATTGCTGGCACTTCACAAAACATTGTCCAAGCTCACGGGCCATGTCGCCGACATTGACGCCCACTCCGGGGCCGACAGAAACTGAGGCTGCGTCCTAGAGGCCTTCTTCGATTAAAGTGAATCAAAAAAGCCTCTACCTTCGTACTTTAATGGATAAGTTTATCCGACCAAAAGTGCAGATCGGTCGGATGTTGCTTTAGCAGGCTGCGTCTCAGCCTTGGGATGAAAATCCGCCATCGACAGGTATCGCGGCGCCGGTGATGAAATCGGAAGCCGGTGCCGCCAGAAAGGCGGCAATACCGGCCATGTCGTCGGGTTGGCCCCACCGGCCGGCTGGCGTGCGCGTCAGCACCTTCTCGTAAAGCCCGTCGACCTGGATGCGGGCTTTGCGGGTTAGGTTGGTATCGATCCAGCCCGGCAGTACCGCGTTGACCTGGATATTGTCGGCGGCCCAGGCCGAGGCGAACGAGCGCGTCAACTGCACGATGCCGCCCTTGCTGGATGCGTAAGGCGTGGCGTAAGGCGCGCCGAACAGCGACATCATCGAGCCGATGTTTATGATCTTGCCGCCGCCCGCCGCCTTCATCGGCGCATAGACCGCCCGCGAGCACAGGAACGCGCTGGTCAGGTTGGTGTCCATCACCTGATGCCACTCCGCCTCAGTCAGGTCTTCAGGGCGCTTGCGAATCGACATGCCGGCATTGTTGACCAGGATGTCGACGCGCCCGAACAGGCGGGTCGCCTCCGCCACCATGGCGATGCATTCTTGCTCGCTCGTGACATCGACCGTCGTTGCTTCCGCGCAGGCGCCCATCGCGCGCAGCTCGGCGACGGCCGCCGCCGATTTTTCTGCGTCGCGGCCGGCGATCAGGATGGCGCCGCCGATCGAGGCCATTCCTTTCGCCATGCCGAGCCCTATGCCGCCATTGCCGCCGGTGACGATCGCGACTTTTCCGGCAATGTCGAACAGTTTCATTTCCCAGCCCTGATCTTCCCTGCGCGACTATGCATGGGATTGAACGGATAGACACGGCTGCATTGAGGTCGCACCGGCGCTCTGCCACACTTTAGCCAACATGGGAGACGGCCGCATGACCCACGCGCTGCGCATCCATCGCTATGGCGGACCGGAAGAGCTGCAATGGGAGGAGGTCGCGGTTGATACGCCCGGTCCGGGCGAGGCGTTGCTGCGCCACACCGCGATCGGGGTCAATTTCGTCGACGTGGTGTATCGCCGCGGCGCCGCGCCATCGCTGCCGCACATCCCGGGGCGCGAGGGCGCGGGTATCGTCGAGGCGGTTGGCCCGGGCGTCACCGAGGTCGTGGTCGGTGATCGCGTCGCCTACGCGCCACTGTCGGGCGCCTATGCCGAGCGCCGGCTGATTGCCGCCGATCGGCTGGTCAAGCTGCCTGATCAGATCGACGACATCACCGCCGCGGCGACGATGCTGCAGGGCATGACGGTGCAATACCTGATCCGCCAGCTTCACCGGGTGGAGCGCGGCGATACCATCCTGGTTCATGCCGCGGCCGGCGGCATCGGCCTGTTTCTATGCCAGTGGGCGGCCGCACTCGGCGCCCAGGTGATCGGCACGGTATCAAGCGTCGAGAAGGCGGCAATCGCCCACGCGCACGGGTGCCACCACGTGATCCTCTACACTAAGGAGGACTTTCTGACCCGCGTGTTGGAGATCACCGAGGGTCATGGCGTGCCGGTTGTCTATGACGGCGTTGGCCGTGACACGTTCATCAAGTCGATCGCCTGCCTGGCCCGTCTGGGCCAGGTGATCAGCTTCGGCCAGGCGTCCGGACCGGTGCCGCCATTCGATCTCGGCCTGCTGGCAGCCAAATCAGCTGCGGTTCGCCGCGCTGGGCTGATGAGTTTCGTTTCCACCCGCGCGGACCTGCTTTCGGTTGCCGCCGACACGTTCGATGCGGTGCTGACCGGCAAGGTTCGCGTTCAGGTCAACCACACCTATCCGCTGCGCGAAGGCGCCCAGGCCAACCGCGACCTGGAAG
>JAYTTA010000578.1:0-3064 GCA_043745345.1 Acetobacteraceae bacterium
GAGTTTTGGTACCGAATTGCGCGGTATGCTGATGCGCTACGCGCGGCAGTTCGCCCAGCCCGGGTTTCTGGACCTGCTGCTGCCCGGCACGATGCAGTCGCCGCTGGACCGCGGCCGGGCCGTGTTCCGGCGCGATTGGCTGCGGCTGATCGACCGCGTGATCGATGCGCGGGAAGGCCAGACCCGGCCGGACACGGCGCCGCGCGACCTGTTCGATTTCCTGGCCGGCGCGCGCGACCCCGAGACCGGTGCCGGCTTCGACCGCGCGCAGCTGCGCGATGAGGTCGCGACGATGATCCTGGCCGGGCACGAGACCACCGCCGTCACGCTGTTCTGGGCCTGCTACCTTTCGACGTTGCTGCCGCAACATGCCGAGCGGATCGCGGCCGAGGCGGCGGATGTCGATCTGTCGGCGGATAATGCGGCTACGACAGTGAAGTCTCTGCCCTACACACGGGCCTTCATCGATGAGACTCTGCGGCTTTACCCGCCGGCGTTTATGATCGTGCGCGAGGCGATCGGCGACGATGTGGTCAACGGCAGGCGGATCGCTGCCGGCACCGTGATCAGCGTCTCGCCGTGGGTGTTGCACCGGCATCACCGGTTCTGGCGCGATCCAGACAGCTTCGATCCCGGCCGGTTCCTGCCTGGTGCCGTTCCGCCCGGACGCTATGCCTACATGCCGTTCGGCGCCGGGCCGCGCATCTGCGTCGGTGCGCAGTTCGCGCTGACCGAGGCGGTGATCGTGCTGGCTCGGCTGCTGCGGGTCTTTCGGTTTGAATTCTTCGGCACCGGAGCGGTGGTGCCGCGCGGCTTCGTCACCACCCAGCCCGACCGGCCAGTACGTTTCCTGGTGACGCCCCGCCGCTGATGGTGCGTGTGGGTGCCGGCGCAACCGCTCGGCCCGGTTCACTTTAAATCTACCCGGCGTCTCCTTTCGGCAATCGAATCGCCGCCACACCTGCTGGGCGTCGAAACGATAAACAGGAAGGTCCAAACATGTCCCGTATCTCCCAAGGTCTCATGGCCGCCATGGTCGTAGTCCCGCTCGCGTTCGCCGGCACCGCCCGCGCCGCCGACATCGTCGATACCGCGGTTTCGGCGGGGAGTTTCAAGACGCTGACAGCGGCACTGACCGCGGCCGGCCTGGTCAGCACGCTAAAAGGCCCAGGGCCGTTCACGGTATTCGCGCCGACCGACGCCGCGTTTGCAGCACTGCCGCCGGGAACCGTTGATACTCTGCTGAAGCCCGAGAACAAGGCCAAGCTGACCTCGATCCTCACCTACCACGTGGTGCCCGGCAAGGTGCTGTCGTCTGACCTCGCTGGTAAGAAGCTAATGCCGAAGACGGTCGAGGGTGAGACGCTGGCGGTCGATGCGACCGGCAGCACGGTCCACGTCAACAACGCGACGGTTACCAAGGCCGACATCATCGCCGATAACGGCGTGATCCACGTGATCGACAAGGTGCTGATGCCCAAGTAATCGGCTTTAAGGGACAAGTCTCTCAACGGGGCCCGAGGCAGGGCTCCGAACTTGCCTTGACTGGCGTGCCATGAAATCCTCCGGAAAATTCCGGGAGGGTTTCATGGACGTGGGCATCCAAATGGTGTTTGCCAGCTATGGCTGGACCGATGTCAGTGACGAGCAGGTCTGGAACGAGGAAATTCACCTGGCCCGTCTGGCTGATGAATTAGGCTTTTCCGCCATTTGGGCGGTCGAACATCATTTCAACGATTATTCCTTCTGCCCCGACAACCTTCAGCTGATGGCCTACCTGGCCTCGATCTGCCCCAACATCGACCTTGGCACCGCGGCCGTCATCCTGCCGTGGAATAACCCGCTGCGGGTGGCCGAGAAGGCAATCGTGCTCGACATGCTGAGTGGCGGGCGGCTGCGGTTCGGCATCGGGCGCGGACTGGCGCGCCGGGAGTTTGCCGCCTTCAACCAGACCATGGACGAATCGCGCGAACGCTTCGATGAATCGTCGAAGATGATTCTGGACGCGCTGCGCACCGGGTGGATGGAGGGCGACGGCAAATACTACAGGCAGAAGCGGATCGAGCTTCGGCCGCGGCCGAAATACAGCTTCGATGGCCGCATCTACGCGGTGGCGTCGAGCGATGATTCGTTGGAGGCGGCGGCGCGGATCGGTGCCCGCATGGTGATGTTCGCCGACCGGCCATGGCCGCTGCGGATGGGCGCGATTCAGCGGTATCACGACCTGTTCGAGCAGCATAATGGCGCCGCCGCACTGCCGATGCTGATCGCCGATTTCTGCCTGTGCGCGCCGGCTTCCGACGATCTGGAGGCGACCGCGCGAAAACACATGGGCTCGTTCGTGCAGAGCAACATCGAGCATTACGAGCTGATGAGCGACCATTTCTCGACCACCAAAGGCTACAACGCCTATGCTCAGAAGTCGGAAATCGCACGGAAAACCGGCGTGTCGGGCATGGTGGACGGGTTCATGAAGGCTGCCGTCTGGGGCACGCCGGACCGCATCCTGCGCGAGCTGGAAACCCGACGGCAGGTGGTCGGCGACTTCGAACTGTCGACGTCGTTCCGGTTCGGCGGCATTCCGATCGAGCTGGCCGAAAGCTCGATGCGGCTGTTCGCGCGCGAGGTGCTTCCGGTGCTGAAAAGCTGGCAGACGCCGAAAATACCCGCTTTGACGCTGGCCCAGGCAGCCGAATAGGAGCCGTCATGAGCGATGCAGCAGCGCTTCACGCCCAGCAGGTCGCCTACTGGAACGGGGCCGGCGTCAAGCCGTGGATTGCCCGGCAGGCGCACATGGATGCCAGGCTGGTGCCGGTCGCGGAGGCCGCGATCGCCCTTGCCGCGGTCAAACCTGGGGAGACGGTGCTGGATATCGGCTGCGGCACCGGCGCCACCTCGATCGCGCTGGCGGCGAAGGTCGGACCGTCCGGCCACGTCACCGGGCTCGACGTGTCGGGACCGATGATCGAGCTCGCCCGCCCGCGCGGCGCCGGCATCCCCAACCTCGAGTGGCGGCAGGCGGATGCTTCATCCGAAGAATTTACCCCAGGCGGCGCCGACCTGC
>JAYTTA010000579.1:0-3042 GCA_043745345.1 Acetobacteraceae bacterium
GCCGAGGCCTGTGGCGTATCGCAGCCGGCGCTCAGCGCGCAGGTGCTGAAACTGGAACGCTATCTTGGCTTCGCGCTATTCGAGCGGATGTCGACTGGCACGCGTCTGACGGAGGACGGAGTGGAATTTGCCCGCCGTGCCGCCGATCTGGTGGCCGCGGCGCGTGACCTGCTGGCGATGCCCTTTGCCAACGGATCCGCGGGCGCTTGCCGACTGGGCGCGATCCCGACCCTGGGTCCGTTCCTGTTCGCGCATGCCATCCGACCGATACGCGCCGCTTTCCCGGGCCTGCGCCTGCTGTTCACCGAGGCCCATACCGCGGAATTGGTCCGCATGCTGCGCGAGGGCGCGCTGGATGCGATCCTGGTCTGTACGCCGCCGATCGAGACAGCGTTCGAGCAGCACGAACTGTTTACCGAGCCGCTGCTGCTGATGCATCAGTCGGAGATGCCGCCGACCTGGCCGCCTTTGCCTGGACTGTTGCTGACCCTGGATGACGGGCACTGCCTGCGTAGCCAGGTACTGCTGGCTTGCGGCATCTCGTCCGGCAGGCTGGACCGGCACGCGGCCGGGCTTAACCTGCTGCATCAGATGGTGGCAGCGGGCGAGGGCGTCTCACTGGTGCCGGCGCTGGCGGCGGCCCGGCTCGGCGATGCCGGCGGCATGGTCGCGTTCAGCCCACCGGGGCCCGAACCGATCGCGCGCGACGTGTTGCTGCTGGCCCGGCGCAGCCATCCGCGCCGCAGCCTGATCGCCGAGTTGGCTGACGTGTTCCGTGGGCTGGACCTGCCGCTCCAGTGCCACCAGACCGGCAGGAAGTCGGTCGATCAGTTCGCGAGGTAGCCGCCATCGACGTTGTAGGCGGCACCGGTCACGAAAGAGGCGCGATCCGAGCACAGCCAGCAAACCATCTCGGCGATTTCCTGCGGCACGCCCATCCGCTTGGCCGGCACCAGGTCCATCAGCCTGTCGCCCAGCCGTTCCACGGTGGTCTTGGTCATGTCTGTCGTGATGTAGCCGGGGCAGACGGCGTTCACCCGGATGTTATCCTCGGCGTATTCGAGCGCCGCTGTCTTGGTCAGGCCGATGACGCCGTGCTTGCTGGCGACATAGGGGCCTGAGGTGCGCAGGCCGATCAGTCCGGCGATCGAGGCGGTGTTGACGATGGTGCCGGCGCTCTGCTTCAGCATCTGCTGCAATTCCGACCGCATGCACAGCCAGACGCTTTTCAGGTCAATCTCGACCAGTCGGTCGAACGAGCCCTCTTCCCACTCGTGGCTTCTTTTGCCGACCATGCCGACCTGGTAGCCGGAGATACCGGCGTTGTTGAAGGCGCAGTCGAGGCGTCCGAAGGCGGCGACCGTCGCCGTCACCATCGCGGCCACCGCCGCGGCATCGGTGACGTCGCCGCCGAGGGATATCGCCTGACCGCCGGAACGGTTGATCTCGGCCACGGTTTCGGCGGCGTGATCCTCCGACAGGTCGGCGACCGCGACCTTGGCGCCCTCGGCCGCGAACAGCAGCGCCGTCGCGCGTCCGATGCCCCGCCAGCCGCCGGTGATCAGGGCGGTCTTGCCGACTAACATTCCGGTCATCGTTTTCTCCCTCTCATGGGTCGCTTCTGTCCGCGACCAACAGATGGTAGAGCGCCGGCGCGGTCTTTGTCTTGCGCAGGCGGGCGACGAACGCCTCGTCGCGAAATTTTCGGGAGATCGCGGCCAGGGCGGCGATGCGCTCGCCCGCCACGGCGGCTGGGAACAGCAGCACGAAAACCAGGTCGATGGGCTTGTCGTCGATGGCCTGAAAGTCGATCGGCCGGTCCAGTCGCATGAACAGGCCGAACAGCGCGCCAAGTCCCTCGACGCTAGCGTGCGGCAGGGCGAAGCCGCGGCCAAGCCCGGTCGAGCCGAGGTTCTCGCGGGCCTGAAGCGACTGCAGGACCGATGACGGCGGCAGGTTCAGCCGGGTTGCGGCGCGGCGCGACAGGTCGCCCAGCAGCTGCGCCTTGTCTCCCGGCTGGAAGCCCGCGACCACGCGGTCGGGCGTTAGGAGGTCAGCGATCTTCATAATCAGTTCGATCTTCGTGATTAGCCATCGATGCCCGCCTTCAGCCGGTAGCCAACGCCGGTTTCCGTGAGGATGTGCTGCGGCCGGTCGGTATCGGCCTCGATCTTCTGGCGCAGGGCGCGGATATAGATGCGAAGATACTGTACGTCCACATCGGCGCCCCAGACCTCGCGTTGCAGGAAACGGTGGGTCAACACCTTGCCGGCGTGAGCGACAAGAAGCCGCAGGATGTCGTACTCGCGTGGCGAGAACTTCGTCTCGACGCCCCGCACGGTCACGATCCGCCGCACCAGGTCGACAGTCAGGTCGCCGCTGCGAAAGATCGGCCGCTCGCCCGCCTGCTGCAAGCGGTGACGTTGGGCGGCGCGGATGCGGGCGAGCAACTCGTCAATGCCGAACGGCTTGGTCACGTAGTCGTCGGCGCCAAAGTCTAGTGCGGCGACCTTGGCACCCTCGTTATCGCGGCTCGATAGGATGATGATCGGTATGGTGTCACCCGCTTCCCGAAGCTGGCGCACGATATCGAGCCCGTCCATGTCCGGCAGCCCAAGGTCAAGCACGACCAGGTCGGCGGATTTGCGCCCGATCGCCTCCAGCGCGCCGGTCCCGGTGGCCACTCCCGACACGACATAGCCCTGGCTGGCCAGACCGGCGCGCAGAAACCGCAGGATCGCCGGCTCGTCATCGACGACCAGCACCCGTAACGGGCCCATGTGCAGATGCGGAGCGGTTGCCGGCGAGGCCGCCTCCGTCACGCTTCCTCCAGCGGCGGCTCACCCTGCGGCGGAATTGGCAGGTCGATGGTGAAAACAGCGCCGGAGCGGTCGCTGCGGTTCGATGCGGTAATGGTGCCGCCCATCGCCTCGACAAAGCCGCGGCAGATTGCGAGGCCGAGGCCGGTACCGGCGCGCTGCCGGTCGGTCCGTTTCACGCGGACGAACTTGTCGAATACCCGCTCCAGCCCCACCTCCGGCA
>JAYTTA010000580.1:0-3040 GCA_043745345.1 Acetobacteraceae bacterium
TCCGTAACGAGAGATGAACCAGACCGCCATTCACCTGTAATCCGTCAACCAGCCCGGCCGATACGATGTTGCCGCCCCGCGGCGCGAGCACGGTCCGCAGGGCCTCGATCAGCCCGGCCTCGCGTTCAGATCCGGCCATCGCTTTGCAAACTCCTGTGCCGGGTCCATATCCGGGTCCAGCCGGCATATGGCGGAGCGTAAGACGCCTGCCAACGCCCGGCTTGCTGGAGAAGCACCCAACCATGCCATCCGATCAGAACCCGTGGAACATCGGCGGCGGCGCACGCCGCCCGCCAAACCCGCTGCAAGGGCCCTGGGGCTCGGGCGGCGGTGGCGGCGGTAATTCAGGCGGCGGCGGCGGACGGCTGCCGCCCGAACTGGAACGCCTCCTCGCACAATTGCGGCGCCTGCTGGGCGGTGCCGGGTCCACGGCCGGACGCGGTGCAGTGGTGGCTGGGGTTGCGGTCGCCGCGATCTGGCTGGCCACCGGGTTCTACCGGGTTGAGCCGGACGAGCAGGGATTGGTGCTGCGGTTCGGCGCCTATGTCCGCAGCACGCCGCCGGGGCTGAATTATCACGCGCCATGGCCGATCGAGACGGCGATCGTGGTGCCGGTCACCAGGATCAACCATGTGGAAATCGGCTTTCGCAACGCCGGCGAGGAGGATTCCGAAGTCGCCGGCGTTCCGTCGCGCGATCTGGCCGAGGAAAGCCTCATGCTGACGGGCGATGAAAACATCGTCGACATCAACGCCACCGTATTCTGGCGCATCTCGGATGCCGCCGCCTATCGGTTCAACACGCGAAACCCCGATATCACCGTGAAAGCAGCGGCCGAAAGTATGCTTCGGCAGGTTGTGGGCCGCACCCAGATCCAGTCGGCGCTGACCGAAGGCCGCGCGGCGATCGAACAGGCTGTCACCAGCGGCACCCAGGCGATTCTGGATCAATACAAGACCGGGGTGGAGATCACCCAGGTGCAGCTCCAGAAAGTCGACCCGCCGGCCGAAGTGATCGAAAGCTTCCGCGACGTGCAGCGCGCGAACACCGACGCCGACACGCAGCGAAACGACGCGCAGTCCTACTCCAACGACGTGGTGCCGCGGGCACGCGGCGAGAGTGCGGCGATCATGGCGCAGGCCAACGGCGGCAAGCAGGCGGCGGTCAGCATGGCCAACGGCGAGTCGCAGCGTTTCCTGAGCATATACGCCGCCTACACGCTGGCGAAGGATGTCACCATCAGACGGCTGTATATCGAAACGATGCAGGAAATCCTGAAGAACTCGCCAACCATCGTGGTCGATGACAAGCTGCGCGGCATCCTGCCGATGCTGCAATTGAACGGTGCGGGTGCCGCGGGTCCGCTCGGATCGGGAGACACCAAATGAGCCGCTCGATGATGGCGGCGCTGGCTGCCCTGTTCGTGGTTCTGGTCGTCTCGGACCTGAGTTTCTTCACCGTGTCGCAGACCGAGATCGTGCTGATCACTCAACTGGGCCAGCCAGTGCGGGTGATCGAGACTCCCGGCCTGCACGCCAAGATTCCGTTCGTGCAGACCGCCATCCCGTTCGACCGCCGCCTGCTGGACTACGAGACGTCGCAGGAGGAGGTCATCCTGGGGGACCAGCGCCGGCTGATCGTGGACAGCTTCACGCGGTATTTGATCACCGATCCTCTGCAATATTACCAATCGGTCGGGCCGACCGAGGAGGGCATCCGCGCGCGCTTGAACTCGGTGGTAACCAGCAGCCTGCGCCGGGTGCTGGGCGGCGAGACCCTGCTGAACGTGCTGTCGGTGGAGCGCCCCCGCATCATGACGACCATCCGCGGCCAGGTGAATGACGAGATGAAAGGGTTCGGCGTGCGTATCGTCGACGTTCGAATCCGGCGTGCCGATCTGCCGCAGGAGAATACCGAGGCGATCCTCAAACGCATGCAGTCGGAACGCCAAAGGGTCGCCAGCCAGGCGCGGGCCGAAGGTGCTGAGGCATCCGCCCGCATCCGTGCCGACGCCGATCGGCAAAAGACCGTGCTGCTGGCCCAAGCTCGCGCGGATGCCGACCGGCTGCGCGGCGAGGGCGAGGCGCAGGCGATCGCGATCTACGCCAACGCCTTTCAGCGCGATCCGAAATTCTTCGCCACCTGGCGCACGCTGCAAGCCTACAGGGACGCGTTCTCGTCGGGAAAATCGCGTCTGGTGCTGTCGCCGCAGAGTGATTTCCTGAAGCTGCTGCAGGGGCTGCCAGCGCAATAAGGCACGATCCGGCCCGGTTCTTGATCCCTCGGTTACTCCTCACGGATGACGAGAGGGATCTTGAGCCGGGCCGTAACACCAGCTTCGTGTGAGCGTCTGCAGGCGGCGAGCCCGCGCGTCGCCTGCAGTCGACTGGTTGGGCGTCGCGCTTCTCCGTGCTTTGTGGCAAACTGCGATTGGCTGCGACACCGGCCCGGTCGGCCGCGCCGAATGGTGTGACGCCGCCGGCGAGACAGGCGTGGTCGTAGGCCGGCAACCGGTGTAACCTGAACATATCGTCCCAAGTGGTGACTTGCCCACCAGGGCCGCCCGTGAACACACTCCGGGCGACACGAGGATCATCCCCGATGCGCTTGCTCCTGGCTGCGGCCGCCGTTTTTCTGCCCGCGACCGCGTTGGCTCGCGGGGCGCCGGACAGTTTTGCCGATTTGGCGCAGAACCTGCTGCCCGCCGTGGTCAACATCAGCTCCACCCAGAACGTTCAGACGGCCGCCAGCGATCGGGGACCCGAGATGCCGGTGTTTCCGCCGGGATCGCCGTTCGAACAGTTTTTCAAGGATTTCATGAACCGTCACGGCCATGGCGAGGGTGGCAACGGGGGCGGTGACAATAATGGGGGCGGTGCCGATAACGGTGGTACCGACAACGGCGACCCAGGCGAGGATGCGCCGGGTGGCGGGGGCGATCAGGGACCAGCCGATCCGCACCAGGGCGGCCATCCGCACCGCATGCAGTCACTGGGATCCGGCTTCATCGTGGATCCCTCCGGCATCGTGGTGACAAACA
>JAYTTA010000581.1:0-11302 GCA_043745345.1 Acetobacteraceae bacterium
AACACGCGATCGAGCAGGTCGGGCAGCCGCGCCCGGTTGGCGAGCACGGTGGCGCCGAGCAGAAGGTTCTGTTCGACGGTCTGCTGCACGAACAGCCGCCAGCCCTCCGGCGACAGCGCCAGGCGGCGGCGCACGATGGCGAAGGCGGGCTGGCCGAAGATGCTTTCGCCGTCGAACTTTATTTCTCCGTTCGCCGGCGGCACCAGCCCGGCGATGGCGTTGAGCGTGGTGGTCTTGCCGGCGCCGTTCGAACCGAGCAGCGCCACGATGGCTCCCTGTTCGACGTTCAGCGACACGTCGGCGATGCCGATGAGATCGCCGTACCGCACTGCAAGGTTTTCGACCCGCAGCAGGCTCATGTCGCTGCCTTCCGCAGACGCTTCATCGAGCCGCCCAGATAGGCGGAAATAACCGCCGGATCATCGACCACGTCGCGCGGCGCGCCGGCGGCGATGACGTGGCCCTGGTGGAACACGACCGCGTGATTGGTCAGCGAAAGAATAACCTCCATGATGTGCTCGACGATGACGATCGTGATGCCGCGACCCTGGATGGCGCGGACCAGCTCGATCGCGGCGCGTATCTCCGTCGGCGTCAGCCCGGCCAGCGCCTCGTCCAGCAGCAGCAGCTCGGGCTCGGTCGCCAGCGCGCGGGCGATCTCCAGCCGTTTGCGCCCCGGCGTGCCGAGCGAGCCGGCGCGCGAACCGGCCAGCGCGTCGAGCCCCGTAAAACCCAGCACCGCATCGGCCGCCCGCCGCGCCGAGGCGCGGTCGTGGTGGCGCAGGAAGGCGCCGACCATGACATTCTCGGCGACGGTCATGTCCTCGAACGTCACCGGCACCTGGAAAGTGCGCGCCATGCCGAGCCGCGCATGGGCCTCCGGCGTCGCGCGCGTGACGTCCTGGCCCTTGAAACGGATGCGGCCCGAAGTCGGCGACAGATCGCCGGCGATGCAGTTGAAAAAGGTGCTTTTGCCAGCGCCGTTGGGGCCGATCAGCCCAGTGATGCCACCGGCCGGCACCGACAGTGAGGCGCCGTTGACCGCCCGGAAGGCGCCGAACTGCATGACGATGTTTTCCGCCTCAAGCAGCATGGCGAAGTTTCCGGTCGGTGATCCGGCGCCAGATCTCGGCGACGCCGCCGGGCTGGAACCGCGCCACGAGAACGATGATGGCGCCGTAGACGATGAAGGTGACACCGGTGCCGCCGCCGCCGAACGCCGCGTTGGTGGCTTCCTCCAGCGGCACCAGGATCACCGCGCCGACAACCGGGCCGAACAAGGTGCCGGCACCGCCTAATGCCGCGATGATCACCATCTTGACCGACAGCAGGATGCCGAGCCCGCTTTCCGGATCGACGAACCCGACCATCACCGCATAGAGCGAGCCGGCGACCGAGGTGAACGCCGCCGACAGCATCAGGGCGAAAAGCTTGTAGGTCAGCACCGGCACGCCAAGCGACCGCGCCGCCCGGTCGCCGCCGCGGATCGCGGCCAGGTAGAAGCCCATCCGGCTCCGCTGCATCCACCACGTCACGCCCAGCAGCACCGTCAGCACCGCGAGGAACAGATAGTAGTACGGCACCGGGCTGCGGAACGAGAAATCCATCCAACCGCGCGCGACGGGCGGCCCCATCAGCCCGACCGCCGCACCCGTCAGGCTCCAGTTGGAGCAGAGGATACGGATCAGCTCAGCGCTGGCGATCGTCGCCATGGAGAAATAATGCCCGCGCAACCGGAACGTCGGCGTGCCGACCAGGGCGGCGAGCATCAGGCTGACCGCGATGCCGAACGGCACCCCGGCCAGCGGCGGCCAGCCCCACTGCGTGAACACGACCAGCGAGGCGTAGGCGCCGGCGCCGAAATACACGACGTGACCGACCGAGACCTGGCCGGCATAGCCGCCGACGATGTTCCAGGCGGAGGCGGAGATCGCCGCCAGCAGCACCAGTGCGCCGACCCGCTGAAGAAAGGCATCGTGCACCAGCACCGGCCACAACAGCGCCAACAGCAACGCCGCGATCCCGATGAAACGTTGCAATGTCACAGCTTGCCCAGCAATCCCTGCGGGCGGACCCACAGCACCGCCAGGAACAGCGAGTAAACCAGCACGTCTTGGTAGACGGCGCCGATCAGATAGGCGGAAACCGCCTGGATCACGCCGATCGCCAGCCCGGCGATCAATGCGCCAGGCACCGAGCCGAACCCGCCCAGGCAGACCACGACGAAGGCGATCAGCGACAACGATTCCCCGACCGTCGGCGAGATATAGAAGAACATCGCGATCAGCGCCCCGGCGATGCCGGTGCTGGCCGCGCCCACGCCCCAGGCCAACGCCTGCATCCGATCGGGCCTTATGCCCATCAGCATGGCGGCGTTGCGGTCCTCCGCCACCGCCAGCAGCCGCGAGCCGAGCATGGTGCGGGTCAGCACCAGATGCATGCCAAGGGTGATGAGCAGCGCCAGCACGCCGCCCAGTAGCCGCGACGCCTCGATGCGGATGCCGCCGAGGTCGATCGTGCCGCCGACCAGATTATCCGGTAACGAGACGAAATTCGAGGAAAATGCCCAGAACGCGCCATAACGCAATACCAGCGCCAACCCGAACGTGCCCAGGATCTGCGCGATCATCGGCCCGCGCGCGACGTGCCGCACCAGCCCGAGATAGACCACCACACCCAACCCGAACAGCAATATGGCGGCACCCGGAATGAAGAACACCGGGCCGACATGCAGCAGGCTGACCGCAAAGAATGCCGCGTACATCGCCAGCATGACGAAATCGCCATGGGCAAAGTTGACCACGTTCATCATGCCCCAGATCAGGGTAAGCCCGGACGAGAACAGCGCGTAAACCGCCCCCATCAGTAATCCGCTGACCACCACCTGCAGCAGAATCACTCGGCGTGGCTGTCGGGCTGGAGCATCGGGACGAGTTATCCGATTGGTTTGGACGTGACAAGCAAGGCTGGGGCTCTGTCCCTGACCCCGCCCGGGAGCGCATCCCCTAAGAAAATGGGTTCTAAGGGGCGACTGCCCCTAAGCGGGGTTTGGGGCAGAGCCCCATCTTACTACCTACGGCGTTCCATACTGCGCCGGCAGCGCTCGACGATCTCGAACGGGCCAATCTCATGCCGGGCCACGCCGATCGTAGCACTATGGGCCACGATCATCGCCTCGATCTCCGGATCGCGCAGTCCGAAGCTGATATGCGGGGTGTAGAGATAAAAACCCGCGTTGGTCTTGCGGCCGAGCCGGCCCATCGCGACGACCAGACCGGGGATCGCCGACCAGCCTGGGCCGTCCATCCAACGCGCCTGGAACAGGTCAAGGCCGATATCGTCGAGCCTGGACAATGGTCCTGCGTCGAAGCCGCCGGCCACCATCGCCGCATCCACTTGGCGCGGCACGCACCCCTGCTCCAGCAGCGAAAACACTTCTCGCATCAACTCGCCAAAGCCCGCGTCCATCATCCCCGCCTTTGACACCGTGTGCACCGCGCCCAACACTAACCCGAAAGCACCGGAGAGCACGCGCATGGGCGCCCTGATCGAAACCATCGCCGACTATGCCGTGCATGAGCAGACCAGCCGGCTGCCCGATGAGGTCCGCCACCATGCCAAGCGCGCGCTGATCGACTGGTTCGCGGCCCTGCTGCCCGGCGCGCGGCTGGAACCGGCGACGCGGCTGTTCCGCGCGCTGGCTGACGAGCTTGGCCATGGCCGGGCCACGGTTTACGGCATCAACCAGCGCGCGCCGTTGCGCACCGCGGCGTTGCTCAACGGCGTCGCCTCCCACACCATCGAGTTCGACGACATCTTTCGCGATGCGGTCTATCACCCCGGCTGTCCCGTGATCGCCGCCGCGCTCGCCGCCGCGCAAAGCCGGGAGGTGGACGGCGACACTCTGCTGCGGGCCATCATCGTCGGCTACGAGGTCTCCACCCGGATCGGCGTCGCGGTGCAGCCCTCGCACTACAGGTACTGGCACACCACCGGGACCGTCGGCACGTTCGGCGCCGCCGCGGCGGTCGCCACCATCCTGCGGCTGAACCGGACCCAGTTCGCCGACGCCATCGGTACCGCCGGCACCTTCGCCGCGGCGCTGCAGCAGGCGTTCCGCACCGAAACCCAGACCAAGCCGCAGCACGCCGGCAACGCGGCACAGGCGGGAGCTTTGGCGGCACTGGGTGCCGAACAGGGCGTCACCGGCGCGCACGATATTCTGGAAGGTGCGGCTGGCTTCGGCGCCGCGATGAGCGTCGATCCGGATTGGTCGAAAGCCACCGACGGGCTGGGCAGCCGGTACAACATCACCGCCATGACGTTCAAGAACCACGGCTGCTGCGGCCACAGCTTCGCGCCGATCGACGCCGCACTGGTCTTGAAAAAGGAGCACGGTTTTACCGCCGCCGAAATCGAGAAAATAACCGTCGGCACCTATAAGGCCAGCGTCGACATCACTGGGCGATGGAAGGTGAATACCCCGTTCGATGGGCGCTTCAGCACGCCCTACACCGTCGCCAGCGCCATGGTCCATGGCAGTGTGAGGCTCGACAGCGTGACGCCCGAGCGCCTGACGGACCCTGCCGTGCACGCGCTGATGCACCGGGTGACGATGGAGATCGATCCAAAATGCGAGGCTGGCTTTCCCGGCCGCCGCTCGGCCCTGGTGTCGATCGCGCTGAAGGATGGCCGCCAGGTGGAACACTACCAGCCGACGCGCAAGGGCGACCCGGACATGCCGCTGTCGGACGACGAACTCACGGACAAATATTTCGAACTCGCGGCGCCGGTGATTGGCCGGCAGCCGGCCGACCGGCTGCTTAACGAGATATGGGCGACGGATCAGCGCAACGTGGTTTCGTTCGCCACGTAAGCGATCAGCCGTTCAGCAGGCGTCGCAGGATGCGGGCCTCGATCGCCGCCGCGTCGCCGCGCTCACGCGGGCGGGGCAGATCAACCAGGATGTCCTCGACGACGCGGCCGTCCTCTAGGACCAGAATGCGGTCGGCCAGCGCCACCGCCTCGGACACGTCGTGCGTCACTACGATCGCGGTAAAACCCTGTGCCTGCCAGACGGTCTCGATCAGCGCCTGCATCTCGATTCGGGTCAGTGCGTCCAGCGCGCCGAGCGGCTCGTCCAGAGCCAGCAGCCGCGGCCGGCTGACCAAAGCGCGGGCCAGCGCCACGCGCTGCTTTTGGCCGCCGGATAGCACCCCCGGCCAAACGTCGCCGCGCCCGCCGAGCCCGACCTGGTCCAACGCCGCCTGAGCCAGAGCCGCCTGCTCGGCGGCGGGCACGCCCGCGCCCAGGCCGATCTCGACGTTGGCGCGGACCCGCTGCCACGGCAACAGGCGCGGCTCCTGGAACATCAGCCGAGTGGGCGCGCCGGCGACCGCGACCTGGCCACCGGTCGGCTGGTCCAGACCAGCGATCAGCCGCAGCAGCGTGCTTTTGCCGCAGCCGCTGCGCCCTACGATGGCGACGAACTGGCCGGCGGGGATTTCGATGTCGATGCCGCGCAGCACGTGGTGGGCGCCGAAGCTTTTTTGCACACCGTCGATGTCCACGGCCGCGCCAAAACTGCTGGTCCGGGCTGGTTGGTGACGGAGGTCGCCGTTGAGCATGTTCATGTCACATGTTCCTCATATACTGGCATAGGCGGGGTTCCAGGACAGGCACCGCCGCTCAAGCAGCCGCGCCACGCTGTCGGCCAGCTTGCCGAGTGCGGCGTAGACCAGGATCGAAAACACCACGACGTCGATCATCATGAACTCGCGGGCGTTCATTGCCATGTAGCCGATGCCCGACGACGAGGCGATCGTCTCGGCGACGATCAAGGTCAGCCACATGATGCCGAGGCCGTAGCGCAAACCCACGAAGATCGACGGCAGCGCGCCTGGCAGCACCACGCGGGCGAGCAGGTTTCGCTCGCTCATGCCATAGGCGCGGCCCATTTCCATCAACTGCGGATCGACCGAGCGCACGCCGTGCAGCGTGTTGACGTAAACCGGGAAGAACACGCCCAACGCAACTAGGAACAGCTTGGCCTCCTCGTCGATCCCAAACCACAGGATCACGAGGGGGATCAGCGCCAGATGCGGAATGGTTCGCAGCATCTGCAACGAGCTGTCGAGCAGCTTTTCGGACAGGCCGGAAATACCGTTCAGCAGCCCAAGCCCAAGGCCGATGCCACCGCCGATTACGAAGCCGACCGCGGCACGGGCGAAACTCACCCGGATGTTGCGCCAAAGCTCGCCCGACAGCGCCAGCTTCCAGGCTGCCAATGCCACCGCCGATGGCGCCGGCAGCACCTCAGCTCGCAGCCAGCCAAGCTGCGAAGCTCCCTGCCATACGATCAGCAACGATATCGGCAGTAGCCAGGGGAGCAGGCGTTTCATGCGAAATCCCACCGTGGATTAGATATTTACTGCATGTATCACGCATGGATGTGGTTTGTAAGGCAGGCTAAATAACGAAATATAAAAGTAGTAAAAGACGTCGCAGGTAAGGAAAGCTTGGGCTCTGCCCAAGCCCGCCAAGGGGCAGTCGCCCCTTGTAACCCCCCGACATAAGGGATGCGCTTCCCGGGTGGAGCAGGCAAAGGTTCCGACTGGCCTGCTTAGGCCAGTTGGAATACCTGGGGAGGGAGAGCCCCAGCCTTTCTACTTCCCGATGCCGCGCAAAAACGCACTACGGGCCGAGGCGCCCGCCATCAGATAGTTGTGGTCCGATCCGGACAGGATGAACTGCGCGCCCATCGAGATGTATTTTCTGGCGTTCTCCTGGTCATAGACCCCGCCCATTCCCGCGAACTTACCGTGTCTGCGGGCGGCGTCGATGATTGCCTGATAGGCTTCGACGACGCGAGCGTGGCCAATCTGGCCGGAGATGCCCATCTCCGCGGTCAGGTCGGAGGTGCCCATCAGTAGCACGTCGATGCCGGAGGTGGCGGCGATGGCGTCGGCGTTGGCGACGCCCTCGGGGCTTTCGATCATGGCCACGACCAGGATTTCCGAGTTCAGCGCCGCCTGCGCCTCGACCGCGCCGGGCGGATGGTAGCCGTAAACGGCGGGTGGGCCGCCCCAGCTGCGGTGGCCTTGGGGCGGGTAGTGGAACGCCTCGGCGATGCGGTGGGCTTCGCGGGCGGTATCAACATGCGGCACGACGATGCCGAGGGCGCCGTTGTCGAGCGCGCGGGTGCCTTCATCGAGCGCGCCGGCGCAGACGCGGACGATGGGGGTGATGCCGGTGGAAAGGGAGGAAATACAGAGCTGCGTGGCTTCCGGGATCGAGAACGCACCGTGTTCCATGTCGATGAACAGCCAGTCATGGCCCGATGACCGCGCCAGGATCGGCACCGCGGCGGTGCGCAGATGGTGCACGCCGAAGCCGAGCGCGATGCCACCGGCCGCCATCTTTCTTTTCGCGTTATTTTCGATCAAGGCCATTGGATGTTTCCCCTTTTTTCTGGGGATTAGCGCAGCACGGGCGGGGAACCCGGTCAATCGACGCCGACGGCGATTTCAGGCCGGTTCTCGACCAAAGCGAGGAGTGTTGCCAGCTGGTCGGCTTCCTCGGCCGGCTTATCGGTGCGGATGCGGGCGATGCGCGGAAAGCGCAGCGCGATGCCGGATTTGTGCCGTGACGAGAGCTGCGCGGCGTCGAACGCGACCTCGAACACCAGTGTTTTTTCCACTTCCTGCACGGGTCCGAACCGGGCCACGGTGTGGTTGCGTATCCACTTGTCGAGAAACACCAGCTCGGCATCGGTGAACCCGAAGTAGGCCTTGCCGACCGGCAGCAGATCGTCGCCGCGCCACAAACCGAAAGTATAGTCGGAATAGCTGCCGGAACGTTTGCCGTGGCCGCGTTGCGCATACATCAGCACGGCATCGATGGTCAGCGGCTCGCGCTTCCATTTCCACCACAGGCCGCGCGGCCGGCCGGCGACGTAGGGGCTGTCGCCGCGTTTCAGCATCAGCCCCTCGATCGCCTGCGAGCGCGCTTCGGCCCGCATCTGTTCAAGTTGTTCGAAGTTTTCGAATGGGATCAGTTCGGAAAGCTGCATGCGTCTGGGCTGGACGCGGGCAAAGAATGCTTCCAGCCGGGCGCGGCGGGTGTCGAATGGCAGGGCGCGGAGGTCCTCGCCGTCCTCGAACAGGATGTCATATAGCCGCACGCCAAGCGGATGGGTACGCATCAGCCCAGGCCCCGCGGTCTTGCGGTTGAGCCGGCGTTGCAGGTCAGCGAACGGCGCCACCTCGTTATCGCGCACCACCAGCAGCTCGCCATCCAGCACCGCGTGGAAGTCCAATGCGGCGATGATCTCGGGGAAGGCGTCGGAGACGTCCTCGGCGCCGCGCGAGAAGATGCGGTTACCGTGCGGGCCGGCGAACAGCTGCACCCGGATGCCGTCCCATTTCCACTCGGCGCGGAAATCCTCGGGTTTCAGGGCGGCGAAGTCGGGCGGCTCCAGCGGGTGCGCCAGCATCGGCGGGCGAAACACCGGGCGGCCTTTGGGGTCGGGGCGTGGGCCGCGGCCTTCCAACCAGGCGAACAGGTCGAGGTAAGGCGGCGTCAGCCCGTGCCAGATTTCCTCGATGTCATCGACGCTGGTGCCGTCGGGTAAGACAGCGCCCGCGACCTGGGCCAGCGCGACGCGGGCCAAGCGCGCCGAGACGCCGACCCGCAGGCTGCCGGTGATCAGTTTCAATAGGGCCAGCCGGGCGGAGGGATCGCAGGCATCGAGCCAGCCGGCGATGATGCGCGGCAGCTCGGCCTTGGGAGTGGTAGTCAGCGTGTTGACCACCTCATGCAGCGCTGGCGCCGCAGCATTGGTGGGCGAGGCCGGCCAGATCAGCGCCACGGTCTCGGCCAGGTCGCCGACGTATTCGTACGACATCTCGAACAACACGGGGTCGGTGCGCGAGGCGCAGAGGTCGCGGATCATCGCCGATTTGGCGGTGGCGAAGCTGAGCTCGCCGGCGATGGCGGCCAGGCCGAGGCCACGGTCGGGGTCGGGTTCGGTGGCGAAATAGCGCCGCAGCAGGGCGATGCGGGCGTTGCGCGACGGCGTGAAGGTCAGCCGCTCCAGCAGCTCGGCGAAGGCGATCATGCGGCGGGTGCCTCGGACAGATGTTCCTCGTCCTCGTCGCCGTAGCCGAGCAGGCGCAGCGCGCGGCCGCGCACGCCGCGCTGGCCCATGGCGTGGATCAGCGCGTCCTCGCGGCCATGCGTCACCCAGACCTCGGGCGCGCCGACCTCGTCGATCGTCGCCAGCAGCGCCGCCCAGTCGGCGTGGTCGGAGATCACCAGCGGCAGCTCGACGTTGCGGGCGCGGGCGCGCTGGCGGACCTGCATCCAGCCGGAGGCCATCGCCACCACCGGCTCGGTCAGCCGCCGCACCCACCGGTCGGCGATGGCGCCGGGGGGTGCCATCACCATCGCACCCCGCAGCTCCGCCTTGGCCGCCACCGTCGCCGGGCGCAGCTCGCCGAGCGGCACGCCGTTGGCCTCGTAGACTGCGCACATCGAGGCCATCGCACCGTGCAGGTAGATCGGCTGATCCCAGCCGCCCAGCCTCAACATCGCGATGACGCGCTGGCATTTGCCGAGCGAGTAGCAGCCGACGACGTGGGTGCGGTCGGGAAACAGAGAAACACTGTCGAGCAGCTTTTTTATCTCGTGGGCGGGGTCGGGGTGGCGGAACACCGGCAGCGCGAAGGTCGCCTCGGTCACGAACACGTCGCACGGAATGGCGACGAAGCCGTCGCAGGTCGGGTCCCATTCGCGCTTGTAGTCGCCGCTGACCACGGCGCGGGTGCCCTTGTATTCCATTGCCACCTGGGCGCTGCCGAGCACGTGGCCGGCGGGTTGCAGCCAGACCTGCACGTCGCCGATTCTTTTTATTTCTCCCCATTCCAGCGCCTGCTGGGACACGGCGGCCCCTGCCCCGAGCCGCGCGCGGATGATCGCTAACGTGGCGGGGCTTGCGAGCACGGAGGAATGCCCGGAGCGGGAGTGATCGGAGTGGCCGTGGGTGATGACGGCGCGCTCGACCGGGCGCACGGGGTCTATGAAAAACCCGCCCGGCTCGCAAAAAAGGCCCTGCGGCGTGGGCTTGAGCCAGGTCTCGGGATGCGGCAATCGGGCGCCTTTCCTGCCAGCCGTTCTCGCATTAGATAAGGGGCGATGGAAGGAACATTACCAGAACTCTTTTTGCAATGGTTTTCCGCCCGCGGCTGGCAGCCCCGCCGCCACCAGCTTTCTATGGTCGCGGCGGCGCGGGCCAAACAGTCCTGCCTGTTGATCGCGCCGACCGGCGGCGGCAAGACCCTGGCCGGATTTCTACCGACGCTGGTTGAACTTTCCGAGCCGCATGACCGCGTGCTGCACACGATCTACATCAGCCCGCTGAAAGCGCTGGCGACCGACATCGCCCGCAACCTGGTGGCGCCCGTGACGGAAATGGCGCTCGACATCGCGATCGAGACCCGCACAGGCGACACCCCGTCGAACCGTCGCCGGCGCCAGCGCGAGGCGCCGCCCGACATCCTGCTGACGACGCCGGAAAGTCTGGCGGTGCTGCTGTCGTCGGCAAGTGCGGCAGAGATGTTCGCTCATCTTTCCTGCGTGGTGATTGACGAGGTCCATGCCCTGGCCGGCACCAAGCGGGGCGACCAACTGGCGTTGTGCGTGGCCAGGCTGCGCGCCCTGGCGCCGGGAATGCGTACGGCTGGCTTGTCCGCCACCGTCGCGCATCCCGCCGAGCTGATGGCCTATATCGGCGCCGACACGCTGGTCGAGGAGCCCGACGGCGAACCGCCGAAGATTACCCTGATGGTACCGGACGGAAGGATGTCGTGGGGCGGCCACATGGGCATCGAATCAGTACCGAAAATTCTCGCGCGTATCAGCCAGGCCGGCATGACCATCGTCTTCGCCAACACCCGCGCCCAGGTCGAGCTGATCTTTCAGGCGCTGTGGCGGCTCAACGAGGACAACCTGCCGATCGCGCTGCATCACGGCAGCCTGGAGATCGAACAGCGCCGCCGGGTCGAGGCGGCGATGTCCGACGGGCGGCTGCGCGCCGTCGTCGCGACCTCCTCGCTCGACCTCGGCATCGACTGGGGGGGCGTCGACCAGGTGCTGCAGGTCGGCGCGCCGAAAGGTGTATCCCGGCTTTTGCAACGGGTCGGGCGCGCCAACCACCGCATGGATGAGGCCTCGGTGGCGACGCTGGTGCCGGCCAACCGGTTCGAGGTGCTGGAATGCGAGGCGGCGATCGAGGGTATCCTGG
>JAYTTA010000582.1:0-11265 GCA_043745345.1 Acetobacteraceae bacterium
CCCTGTGACGCGTCGATCAGCTCAGGCGGTATCGAGCCATGACCATGCCGAGCAGGCCGGTTCGTCTTGCCGAACGAAGACGGAAGGCTGGGGCTCTCCCTCCGCAGGCATTCCAACTGCCCGAAGCCGGTCAGTCGGAGGCTTTGCCTGCTATCCCTGACCCCGCCCCCTTTCAAGAATTGGGAAAAGCACTCCTGGACCCGCCTAACTAAGGTTGGGCACTCCGTAGAGGCACGTCTCGCCAAACCCAAGCACCGCGAAATCCTCCGGTGTCAGGCCAGCCTCCCTGCGGGCAGCCTCCAGGGCGATCACCGGCGCATCGATCGCCTCGTCGGTAAGCTGAAACGTGCCAAAATGCATGCCGATCGAAGACCTCGCGCCGAGCGCCAGATGCGCCTGCACCGCCTCGGCCGGGTTCATGTGCACCGGCGCCATGAACCAGCGTGGCTCGTAGGCGCCGATCGGCAGCAGCGCCAGGTCCGGCGCGCCAAGCCTTGCCCCTATGTCGTCCCAATGCGATCCGGCCCCTGAATCGCCGGCGAACAGCACCTGCCCGGCCCCGGCCCCGGCCTCGGCCGCGAGCATGAAGCCACCCCACAGCGCCCGGTTACGGTCGAACGGCGTGCGCGCGGAGAAATGCCGGGCGGGGGTCGCGGTGATTCGCAGCGCACCGACATTGAGGGTCTGCCACCAGTCAAGCTCGACCGCCTCGATGCCAAGCCCTGCCAAATGGCGCGCATTGCCGAGCAGGGTGACGAATTTCGGCGCATGCAGTCGGTGCAGCTTGCGCAGGCTCGGCAGGTCCATGTGATCGTAATGGTTGTGGGACAGCAGAACGACATCGGGCCGCGGAAGATCGGAAAGTGCCAGCCCCGGCGGCCGCACACGCTTTGGCCCCAGCCCGGATACAGGGGAGCAGCGTTCGCTAAACATCGGATCGGTTAGTACTACGGCGCCCGGCAGGCGGATCAGGAAGGTGGCGTGATTGATGAAGCTGACCGCGACCTGATCCGGCGCCACGGTTGCGGGCGGCGGCGGATAGCGCTCCGCCGAGATCCGGCGCGGCCAGGCGGCACGTTGGCCGCGCAGCTGCCAGGCAAGCAGCCCGGAAAGCCGGTGCCGGACCTCGGGACCCGGGTTGAAGAAATGCTGGCCGTCATGATGGTCTGAGATTGTCTTGCCCTATCGAGCTGGCTGCTTGAGGCGGCTTTAGCCGTTTCCGGGCATGGCGGTCCATCCAGGGCCGGTCGCCAGTTCGGGGTGATCGGAAGCCAGCTTGGCCGCTGCGCGGTCGAAGGCGTGCACGGTGCTGTCGGCGCCCGGTGAGTCAGCCTGACCGGACGATGGCGGCAGCCCCGCGTTTGCGGCAGCCAAGGCGGCGAGCGCGGCGAGCGGGATAGCAGGTGCAGACACCGCGGCATCGGGCACTTGAGTGAACACGGTCGATAGCCGGCCAAGGTGCAGTTGGCGCGCCGCCACTGCGGCCGAGTAGCTTTGGCCGGGACTGAACCGGTCTGCCAGCAGCTGCAGGAACGAGGTGTGGTCGAGCGGGACGGTTAACGGCACGCCCGGCGCCACGTGCGGCGAGACGATGAAGGCCGGCACACGCAGGCCAGTGGTGGCAATCGGCAGACCGGCGACGATGGACCGGATTGGCAGTGGCGGGACATGGTCGAAGAAGCCGCCATGCTCGTCATAGGTCACAATCATCGCCGTGTTGCGCCAGCGCTCCGGGTTAGCGAGCAACGTCGCATAAAGCTCGGCCAGCAGCGCCTGGCCGCGCGCGATGCCGGTCGGCGGATGGTCGTCGTTGGGCTGGCGGTGCGGACCGTCGGTGTATTCCGGCTCAATGAAGATCACCGCCGGCATCGGCGCGTCGCCGACCCAGTGCTCGCGGAACCGGCCGTAGCGGCGGAACCGGCCGCGCCCGCCTGCGGCCGACAAAGCGAGCGAGGTTGCCATCTCCGGCAGCCATCCTGGCATCAGGGCGAAGAACGGCAGGAAGTCGCCCCACTGGTAGGCGCACCACGGCACCGTATGGTCGGTCAGCCAGTCATAGACCAGCGTCTGGTCGGGCAGCCCGAATGAGGCGTTGTCGAGGATCGGGCTGCTGCCGCTCATCGCCATCAGCCGGTTCGGCTGGGTGCCGGTCGGCAGGGCGGCGAACCAGTGGTCGCAAATCGAAAAGTTTCGCGCGAAGAAGTCGTACACCGGCACCGCGTCGGCGGCGTAATGGCCCATCACCGTTCCCGGATCGGCGGGCGGCGGCTGGCGCGTCATGTAGCTTGCGACAAACCCATCCAGCGGCGGCGGCTTCCCAGGAGCGGACGGCTTTCCGATCTGCAGTGCAATCGAGGCGTGGTCGTGCGGCGGGTCCTCCATCGTCTGCGCCTCGGCTCCGAGCGCGTGGATCGGGTACACTTTGCCGCCCTGGGTGTTGGCGCGGGCCGCGAGCCAGGCTGGATCATCGGAAAGACCCTGGACCGGCAAAGGCGGGTTGGCCGCCGGCGTGGAAAGGTAGCCAACCACGTGGTCGAACGACCGGTTCTCCAGCATCACGAAGACGAAGGTCTGGATGTCCTGCAAACCCATGGCCGGAACTTTCAATCATCGCCGCGCACCCACGAGAATGGAGCAACCGATGCGGCCGGGAAGCCTTTGCGCCTGCCTGAGCCTACCTTATACCAGAAGCAACAGTCATGGAGGCTTCGCATGGATCGCCTGCCCGCCGAAAACTGGACCGCCGCCGCGCAACCCGCCGCCATCCGGTACACGCTGACCGCCCAGGCGCTGCACTGGCTCACCGCCCTGTTCATCCTGGCCATCCTGCCCGTGGCATGGGTGATGATCTCGCTGCCGGAAGGTCCGGACAGGGCCCTGATGTTCGTCGTGCATCGGTCACTCGGTATCACCATACTGGTCCTGATCGCGGCCCGGTTGGCCTGGCGCGCCGCCAATCCGCCGCCGCCGATGCCAGGCGGCACCTCGCGCGCGCTGGAATGGGTCGGTCGGCTGACGCACTGGCTGCTCTATGGGCTTCTGATCCTGATGCCCGTCACCGGCTACCTGCAATCGGGCAACGGCAAGCCGGTATCCTATTTCGGACTGTTCAACCTGCCAGGGTTTC
Source organism: Acetobacteraceae bacterium (assembly GCA_043745345.1). Taxonomy (GTDB): domain Bacteria; phylum Pseudomonadota; class Alphaproteobacteria; order Acetobacterales; family Acetobacteraceae; genus PALSA-911. Next base: position 3,128 of record JAYTTA010000582.1, read on the forward strand.
CCAAGAACAAGGCGGTGGACGACGTCGCCGAAACCCTGCATCTGGCCGGCCAATGGGGCATCTACGCGCTGATCGGGCTGCACCTGCTGGCAACCGTGTGGCACATGGCCATTCGCCGCGACGGGCTCCTGAGCCGCATGATGCCGGCGCAGGACAACACGGCGCTCCTGCCGCCGGGATGAGGCCGGGTCAATTAGCGTCGTGGAAGATAATTCCAAGTGTATGACGATGGCCGGTGCGCAGCCGGCTAACTCCGTGGCGCATCTTAACACGATAGTCACCGTTTATGCCTCGTACCGGCCGGTTGTTGACCGCGAAGATCACGGCTTGGCCCTTACGGAGTAAAAGAACCTCGGCGCGCGACTGCATGCGCGGCCGCTGCTCGGTCAGCACGAACTCGCCGCCCTCGAAGTCGATGTGAGGCTCGGACAGCAGCACGGCGACCTGGAGCGGGAAGACATGCTCGCCATAAAGATCCTGGTGCAGGCAGTTATAGTCTCCCGGAACGTATTGCAGCAGCAGCGGCGTTGGCCGGATCTGGCCGGCGTGGTGACAGCGCTCGATGAAGGCGGCGTGGTCGGCGGGAAAGCAGACATCGATGCCCATCCGCTCGTGCCACTGGTTGGCGATCGGAGCCAGCCGCCGATACAGCGCGGTGCGCAGCCCTTCGACCAGCGCCGGCAGCGGATAGGCGAAATAGCGGTATTCGCCGCGCCCGAAGCCATGCCGGGCCATCACGACGTGGCTGCGAAATCCGTTGCCATCATATAGCCCGGCGACCGTGTCACATTCGGCGGCATCCAGCAGGCTGGGCAGGACCGCGCAACCCTGCACGTCGAGCTCGGCCGCGACTGCCACCCAGTCGAAGGTGTCGACATCCTTCACGCCGACGCCTCGCGCTCGATCAGCAGGCGCTTTCGCGCGATGCCCCAGCGATAACCCGACAGCGAACCGTCGCTTCGGACCACGCGGTGGCACGGGATCGCCACCGCATGGCTGTTGGCGGCGCAGGCGCCGGCGACGGCGCGCACAGCGGCGGGCGAGCCGATCCGGCGCGCGACATCGGCGTAGCTGGCGGTGTGGCCGGCCGGGATCTCACGTAAAGCCTGCCAGACGCGCTGCTGGAAGACAGTGCCGCGGACATCAAGAGGCAGATCAAGGCCGAGGGCGGGCGCCTCGACGAAGCCGACGACGCGGGCGACGAGCTGCTCATATTCACCATCGCCGCCGACCAGCCAGGCTTTCGGGAAGCGGTCCTCAAGATCATGGACGAGCATTTCGGGGTCGTCGCCGATCAGGATCGCCGCCACCCCCTGCCCGCTCGACGCCACCAGGATCGAGCCGAGCGAGCACTGCCCGACTGCGAACCGGATTGTTTCGTCGACGCCGCCGGCACGGAAGCGGGTCGGCGTCATGCCCAGCAGGTCAGTGGATTTTTCGTAGAATCTTCCGGCCGAGTTGAACCCGGCACCGTAGATCGCCTCGGTCACGCTGCAGCCGCGGGCCAGTTCCCGGCGCACGCGGCCGGCCTGGTGCGACGCCGCATAGCCGCGTGGCGTCAGACCGGTGGCGGCCTTGAACAGCCGGTGGAAATAGCCGGGGCTGAGCGCCGCCGCGCGGGCGAGCTCGGCAAGTGGGGGGGGCGTCTCGCTGGCCTCGATCCGCCGGCAGGCCTCGGCGACAATCGCCGCGTTGGCGGCATCCGGGAACGGGCCGTCCGGATCGCAGCGTTTGCAGGGCCGGCAGCCAGTCGCGCGCGCCTGTTCGGCCGTGTCATGCAGGGCCACATTGGCCGGGTTGGCGGCGCGCGACGGGCAGGACGGCCGGCAATAGATACCTGTGGTCGCCACCGAATACCAGAACCGGCCGTCCGCCGTGCGGTCGCGCGCCAGCACCCGCGCCCAACGCGGATCGCTCGCGGTTGCCATGACGGCATCGGCGTGGCGTTGTCTGACAGTGGTGTTCATGGCCCGGACCTTCCCGTGGTGTTCGATGGCCATCACCGTGCCCGATGATCGGCGGTGTCACACTCCGGCGCTTGCTTTCAAATCCGACTATAGGTGTAAAAAACGGAAAATCAGACGATGCCGTTGCAGAACCGCGTGACCCCGTTCGGCGCCATCGTCGCGATCCCCGAGCACGGCCGGTTCACCGGCAACCGCGGCATCATTCACGATCCCGCCACCCGCACGCTGACGCGGCGATGGGCGAGCCGAAGCTGGCTGATCTGCCGATGTGACTACAGGGATCGGCAGCGCGCAGTGATGGCGACGCGGAGCTGGACCGAGCTTTTCTTCATGGATGAGGCGACTGCGCTCGCCGCCGGCCATCGGCCGTGTTTCTTCTGCAGGCGGCGGGATGCCGAGGCGTTCCGTGCGGCTTGGCAGCTCAGCAACGGCGGCGCCCGGCCGCTGGCGCGCGAGATCGATGCGGTTCTGCACGCCGAGCGCCTGTGCGGCCGCGAGAAGCGGCTGCATCCGCTTCCCGGACCAATTTCGACGATGCCTGATGGGGCAATGATGGCTGTGGGCGACGACAGCTTTGTTGTGGTCGCCGGCGGTTTGCGACGGTGGACACCGGCCGGATATGAAGCATCCGGGGTTTTATCTGGTTTGCCTATGCTGCTGACGCCGCCCTCGACCTGGCGGACTCTGGCAGCGGGTTATCGGCCTTGGATTGGGAACGCCGGATAGCGCAAGAGTTCATCCACTCTACGATGCTCCTGCTGAAGTTCATTCCGGGGCGTAGCTTTCGACGCTGTCGAAGGCGTCACGTAGGCCGTCGGACCAGCTATCGGACAGACGCCGAAAATAATCGTCGTCGGCAGCGATGCGGCGTTGTTCACCGAGTTTGAGGGTGTCGCGGGTGTAAAGCAGCAGATCGATCGGCATGCCTACCGAGAGGTTGGAGCGGAGCGTGCTGTCGAAGCTCAGGAGTACCGCCTTGGCGGCCTCGCCGATGGTCATGTCGGGGCGGGTGACGCGGTCGAGGATGGGTTTGCCGTATTTGTGCTCGCCGATCTGGAAGAACGGGGTGTCCTTGGTAGCTTCGATGAAATTGCCCTCGGAGTAGATCTGGAACAGCCGCGGCGGCTCGTTCTGGATCTGGCCGCCGAGGATGAACGAGGCCGAGAACCGGCTGCCGCCCTCCTCCAGCGCGCGGCCATCGACGGCGCGGACTTCCCGGATGGCCTCGCCGACCATTCTGGCAACCTGGAACATGGTGTCGCAGCTGTTGATCGACGGCGTCGTGGTCTCGAAGGCGCGGGTCTGAAGCGCGGCGTCGACCGCCTCGTTCAACCTCGACACCACCGATTGGGACACCGACAGGTTGCCGGCCGAGAGCAGCACGATGACGCGGTCGGCACGGCGTTCCCAGACGTGCATTTTGCGGAAGACGGCGATGTTGTCGAAGCCGGCGTTGGTCCTTGTGTCGGAGGCGAACACCAGGCCCTGGTCGAGACGGAGGCCGACGCAGTAGGTCATGACTGGGTTTGGCTTTGTATTTGGCCGGCTTGGGGTTCCAGCGCCCGGACCGAAACCGTGACGGTCAGGGTTTCGCGCCCCGATCCGCGGCGGATGCCGCGGATCGGGGCAGCGGAGACGGCGTCCAGCCCGGCGCCGAGGCGGACATAGGTGTCGACCGGGCAGAGGTTGTTGGCGGCGTCGAAGCCGATCCAGCCGATGTTTTCAACGAACGCCTCGGCCCATGCATGATGAGCGGGGGCGTCGGCGTGATCGTCGAGCAGCAGATAGCCGGTGGCGTAGCGGGCGGGGATGCCGAGCACGCGGGCGGCGGCGATGAAGATGTGGGCGTGGTCCTGGCAGACGCCGCGCCGCGCCTCAAACGCGGCGGCGGCGGTGGTGTGGGCGTCGGTGCTGTCGGTGACGTAGGCGACGCGGTCGTGCACCGCCTGCATCAGGCCATGCAACGTCGCCAGCCGCTTGTCGCGGAGTTCGGCACGGGCCAACACCTCGATGGCCGGGCTGGATGCGGTGGCGGCGGTCGGGCGGAGGTAGGCGCCCCTCGCGACCGCCTCGGTGGTCAAGCCGGCGACGCCGCCGAGGTCAGTGGTCTCGACCACGCCGGCGGCCTCGACCCGGACGGTGTCGAGGTCGCCGGGGGCGGCGACGAGGAGGACCTCGTTGCCGAAGCCGTCGGTGTAGCGCGCAGCGGTGGCATGGCCGGGGGCGGCGACCTGCCAGGACTCCACGACCTGACCGCGCACCGGGGCGGGCGTCAGGCGCAGCGCCTGCACGGTCGGCGCGCGCGGGCCGTCATAGCGGTATTCGCTGACGTGGGTGATGGCGATGCGCATCTCCGGGGAAATCCTGTTTCAGACGAAGTAAAAGTCATCGGCGACCGCATTGGCGATGCCGGCGTTGCCGTTGAGGAACTCGGTGAGGAATTCGTGCAGGCCCTGGCGGAAGATGGCGTCCATGGTGCCGGCGCACAGCGCGCTTTTTGCGACTTGGGCCAGCGGGTAAGAGGTGCCGCCACCGCCGGTCATCTCGACGAGAGCGGCGGCGGAGTGCTCCACCCGGTCCATGCAGAAGCGCAGGCTGCGCGGCATCTCGCGCCGCAGGATGATGAAGTCGGCAACGTTATGGGGCCGGTAGCGGTCGTGATAGACGTGGCGATAGGATTTGTGCGCCGAGACCGAGCGCAGGATGGTTTCCCACTGATACAGGTTGCGCTCGCCGCCGACCGCCTCGTTGGTCGGCAGCAGCACGCTGTATTTGACGTCGAGGATGCGGGCGGTGTTGTCGGCGCGCTCGATGAAGGCGCCCAGCTCGGCGAAGTGGAAGCCCTCGTCGCGCAAAAACGTGCCGGACAGGGCGCCTCGGAACAGCGCCGAATGCTGGCGCACCCAGTCGAGCAGCTCGGTCAGCTTGCCGGGGCCGACATCGGCGGGACGGAAAGCGGAGAACTCGATCCAGGTGGAGTTCAGCGCCTCCCACATCTCGCTGGTCAGCGCGCTGCGCACCGATCTGCCGTTATGGCGCGCCGCCTCGATGCAGGTCGCGATGGACGATGGATTGGCGCGGTCGAACAGCAAGAAATCCTGCACGTTGGCCGGGGTCATCTTGGGGTGGCGGACGCGGAATGCGTCAAGGCAGCCGGCGGCGGCAAGGGCGGAAGGCCACTCCTCACGGTAGCCGCTGCCGACATCGGGGGTCATCGACACGCGATGGCCGACCTCGGTCAGCCGGGCGATATTCTCGGCCCGCTCCATGTAGCGCGACATCCAGAACAGGTTGGCGGCGGTGCGACCCAGCATCTAGTCCTCCAACACCCAGGTATCCTTGGTGCCGCCGCCCTGGCTGGAATTGACCACCAGCGAGCCGCGCTTGAGAGCAACGCGGGTCAGGCCGCCCGGCGTCACCCGCACCCGGTCGCCGACCAGGACGAACGGGCGGAGATCGACGTGGCGCGGCGCCACACCCTCGGGGCACAGGGATGGGCAGGTGGAAAGCGCCAAAGTCGGCTGGGCGATGTAGTTGCCGGGGCGGGCGCGGATGCGTTCGGCGAAATCCAGCCGCTCACGCCGGCTGGCGTGGGGCCCGATCAACATGCCGTAGCCGCCCGAGCCGTGCACCTCCTTCACGACCAGCTCATGCAGGTTATCAAGCACGTGGCCCCGCTCCTCGGCGATCGAGCATCGAAAGGTGGGAACATTCTCAAGGATTGGCTTCTCTCCGGTGTAGAACGAAACGATCGCCGGCACATAGGCATAAATCGCCTTGTCGTCGGCGATGCCGGTGCCCGGGGCATTCACAATCGTGACCTTGCCGGCGCGGTACAGATCAAAAAGGCCGGGCACGCCGAGCAGGCTGTCGGCGCGGAAGTTCAGCGGGTCGAGATAGGCGTCGTCGATGCGGCGGTAGAGCACGTGCAACCGCTCCTTGCCGCGGATGGTGCGCATGAACAGCCCGCCATCCTCGACGATCAGGTCGCTGCCCTGGACCAACTCGACGCCCATCTGGTCAGCGAGGAAAGCGTGCTCGAAATACGCCGAGTTGAACACGCCCGGCGTCAGCACGGCGAGCCGCGGCTCGTCGTCGCACTGCGCCGGGGCGACGCTTTCCAAGGTCCGGCGCAGCATCTCCGGATAGCGGTCGATGGGTGCCACGCGGTGGGCGGCGAAAAGTTCCGGGAACAGATGCATCATCGCCTCCCGATTTTCGAGCATGTAGGACACGCCGGAGGGGGTGCGTAGATTATCCTCCAGCACGTAGTAGCCGGTCTCACCGGCGCGCACGATGTCGGTGCCGATGATGTGGGCATAAACGTTGCCGGGCGGGTCGAAGCCCATCATCTCGGGCAGAAAGGCCTCGTTCTGGTTGATCAGCTCGCCGGGGATGATGCCGGCGCGGATGATCTCCTGACGGTGGTAGATGTCGAACAGGAAGGCGTTGAGCGCACGAACGCGCTGCTCGATACCGCGCTCCAGGAAGCGCCACTCGGCGGCCGAGATGATGCGCGGAATAAGGTCAAACGGGATTACCCGCTCATTGGCCTGCTCGGCTCCATAAACCGCGAAGGTAATGCCCAGGCGGCGGAAGATGTCATCCGCCTCCTGCTGTTTCTGGCGCAAGGAATTTCGACTTTGCGACCCAAGCCATCTTACCAGGGTCTCGTAGGCTGGCCGCGGTGTGCCGTTGATCCCCAGCATCTCGTCAAAGAAAATCGACGCGCCGTCAGACGTATAGGACGCGACCTTTAGCATGATTGGCCGGTGTGCGGCGCCGCTCCGGTCACGATCCCAACACAGGCCACTGTTTCAGCACAGGCCACTGTTTCAGCACAGGCGGAGTGCCTGAAAACCCAATATCTTAGTCTTGACACCAAAGGTCATCTCCACGCTGGCCGTTCCATCGTAGTTATAGCTAGCAAGAAACATGCCTTAGCGCAGCCCCAAACCCCGCGCGATGATCCCCGCAATATCTCCCGGGTACTACTTTCAATCGAGACCCGCGGCGCATACATCAACGTCTGTGCTAGAATGGACATATCATCATTTAATTCAAGCTCATTCCAGGGGCTCGAATCACAGGCCGACGTCGCCCCGCTAGCCGCGCTTGGGCACAGCGCTCACAGCTTCTGAACTAAACCTTCAACGAGATACACGCGCTCTCGGATCGCGTCTTTCTAAATCGGCTCGCAGGCCTTGTGCGCACTCGAATTTAGCCAGTCCTGGGCCACAGCGACGCTATCAAACTGAAAAATTACGAAGCGCTTCGGAGGGTCGCCTCCCACGATGTTCGTGTCGCCGCCGCAAACCAGAACCTTGGCCTTGAATTGCGCCATGGTGGGACCGGTATACGCTCCGAATTCTTGCAAGGCGTCACGGTTGATTACTTCTTGCTCGGCCACGACGTACACGGAGTATCTGCCGCTGTCCTGCGCGTAGAGGTGTTGCGTTCCGAACAAGATGATCGGCGCAGCGGCCGCCAATAGGTAGACGCGCTTCATATTTCGTCCTCCAAGTCGACATCCGCCACATGGACAGCTACTGTCTCTGACGGGGCGCCATTCTGAATCACTAGCAATAGTGTTTCGGGATTCGTCTGAGGTGGTTCTGGAAAACGGAGTTGGAGCTTAAGCTTGGTCGCACGGGCCCGCCCGATGAGAGCCGCTGTCCGGCTCGCTCATGCCGATACAGAAATACATCTCGCCGGCGGCGATGCACGCTACGAAGTTCTCGCGCTGCGCCTCGACGCCGTAGCGCAGGATATTCGGCCCGCTCTGGTGGTCGGCAACCCAGTGCTTGCCCACCGTGGCGCCGGCGGCCAGCATCTCCCACAACACCGCGTAACGCTCCAGCGCGCTGCGCTCATGACCACCATATTACTTCGGTCAGATCATCGCGATCCAACCCCGGACCGCTATCGCGCGGGAGAATTCCGGGCTGAAACCCATCGGCATCGGCTGCATCAGGGCGTGAATATCGGCGATGAAATCCCGCACCTCCTCGCGGACGATCTCGGGCGTTAGAACCACCTTGTCGAAGCGGAAGACTGTCACGGTGAACTCCAGAAGAAAGTAAGCCGGGGCCTGCCCCGAACCCCGCTGGGGGCAGCGCCCGCAGACCCGCATTTATTAGGGCAGAAGCACGATGGAGCCGGTGGTCTTAC
>JAYTTA010000583.1:0-11255 GCA_043745345.1 Acetobacteraceae bacterium
GGCGACGCCTTCACCTCCGGCAATGACGTCAAGGATTTTCAGAACCGATCGGAAGGCAATGTCGGCAGCGCCGCCGGCAATTTCCTGCGCGCGATTTCCACCATGAAGACACCGCTGGTGGCGGCCGTGAACGGCATGGCGATTGGCGTCGGCACGACCATGCTGTTCCACTGCGATCTGGTCGTGCTGGCGCGCTCCGCCCGGCTGATGATGCCATTCACCAGCCTGGGCCTGGTGCCGGAAGCCGCCAGCTCGCTGCTGGTGCCGCGCGCCGTCGGCATGCACCGGGCCAACGCGCTGCTGATGCTGGGTGAAAGCATCGACGCCGAAACCGCCCTGAGCTGGGGCATCGGCAATCGCCTGGTCGAGGATGCTGACCTCATGGAAACCGCTCGCGGCTATGCCCGGCGTCTGGCCGCGCTACCGCCGGAGGCGCTGCGCCAAACCAAGGCGCTGATCCGCCACGGCAGCCCCGAATTCGCCGGCCGCATGGCGGAGGAGGGCGAGATATTCGGCCGCCGGATGGCGTCACCCGAAGCCCGCGAGGCATTCGCCGCCTTTGCTGAGAAGCGCAAGCCGGATTTTTCGCAGGCATGGAGCTCTCCCTCCACGGGGGAAGCGCCCCATGACGACAATACCTAAGTAAAGCGATTCAAAAGAGCGACGTCCCTTTGCGGGGTTTGAGGCAGAGCCCCATCCTTTTTACGGCCTGCGGTGCAGATGCCGTATGCCGTTGGCCCCGGCCACGATCACATCCGTGGCCAACCCCAGGAACAGCCCATGCGCCGTGACACCGGCGCGCGCGTCGAGCTTGATCGCTAGGGCAGGGGCGTCGGCGATGGCGCCGAACCGGCAGTCCAACACCAGGTTACCCTGATCGGTGCGGGCCGGGCTGCCGTCGGCCGCCAGCCGCAGCGTCACGATGGCGCCGAGTGCCGTGATGAACCGTGCCTGCGATTGCCAGCCGAACTCCAGCACTTCCAACGGCAGCGCGAACCTCGTGCCCAGCACCGGCGACAGCTTGCCGTCGTCGGCCACCAGGATCACGCGCGCGCTGGCCTGGGCCACGATCTTCTCGCGCAGCAGCGCGCCGCCGCCGCCCTTGATGACATCGAGCGCCGGGTCGATCTCGTCCGCGCCATCGATCGTGAGGTCGAGCTGCACCGGCAGATCCTCGTTCATCATCGGGATGCCGAGTGTCACGGCCTCGTCATGCACCGCCTTCGAGGTGGCGATCGCGGTAATGCCGGTCAGCTCGCCGCGCTTGATCCGCGTCGCAATCTCGCGCGTGGCGAAGATCGCGGTCGAGCCGGTGCCGAGCCCAATGGTCATGCCCGACCGCACGAAGCCGACGGCCGCTTCCGCCGCCATGCGCTTCAGCACATGGGCATCGGTCAAGTGGGGATTGGTCAAGTCCCCGACTTCAGGCGTGAGCCGGCGGCGGTATCGACCAGCCAGTGGAGCTCGCCGTTGGCCGGCGCGATCGCCTGCGATGGCAGCACCACCGGGTCGGGCGGTCCCTCCAGCACCCGCGCCACCATTACCGACTTGTTGGCGCCGCCGACCAGGAACAGCACGCAGCGGGCGGCGTTAATGGCCACTGGCGTCAGGGTCAACCGCCACATGCCCGCGACTTCGACATACTGCGCCATCACCCGTTTTGCGGTCTCCGTGACCGCGGCCAAGCCAGGAAACAATGAGGCAGTGTGGCCGTTGTCGCCGAGGCCCAGCAGGACAAGGTCAAGTCCCTCGCTACCCAGCCGGCTGGCCAGTATCGCTTCGTAGTCAGAAGCGGCGTTGTCGGGCAAATCCTCGCCGCGCATCCGGTGCCAGTTGGTGTCCTGGATCGGCAGGCGATCACCGAACGCTGTCCGCGCCATGTGCCAGTTGCTATCGGGGCTTTCGGGCGGCACACACCGCTCATCGCCGAAAAATACTTCGACGCGTTGCCAGTCGATCCTGGTCCGGTATGGCTCAGTCGCCATAAGCTCATAGACCGGCTTCGGCGTGCCGCCGCCGGACAATGCGATCGTGAAACGGCCGCGCTCGGCGATGGCGTTCTGTGCCTGTGCCGCGATGAAATCGGCTGCCGTGGAGGTCAGGGCGTCGTTTGCGACGATGCGGACGTTGACCATCAAAACGCCTCAGCCGCGCCGCGCGCGAAAACGCCGGATGGCGGCGTTGGTCGAGCTGTCATGGTGAAGCTCCGGCTCTCTGTCGCGGGCAAGCTCCGGAATGATGCGAACCGCCAGCATTTTTCCCAATTCGACTCCCCACTGGTCGAACGAGTCGATTGCCCAGACCGCGCCCTGGGTGAACACGCTGTGCTCATACAACGCCACCAGCGCGCCCAGGCTGTGCGGCGTCAGCGCGTCGGCAAGGATCAGATTGGTCGGGCGGTTACCCTCGGCGACGCGAAACGGCGTCTGCGCATCCGGCGAGCCCTCCTGCCTCAGCTCGTCCGCCGTCTTGCCGAACGCCATCGCCTCGGCCTGTGCGAACAGGTTGGCCATCAGCAGATCATGCTGATGTGCGCTGGGGCTCATCGGCCTGCAGAAGCCGATCAGGTCGCACGGGATCAGCTTCGTGCCTTGATGGATAAGCTGGTAGAACGAGTGCTGGCCGTCGGTGCCCGGCTCACCCCAGAGGATGGGTCCGGTCTGATAGCCGACGACGCGGCCCTCCAGATCGACATGCTTGCCGTTGCTCTCCATCTGCAGCTGCTGCAGATAGGCGGGGAAGCGCGCCAGCGGGGCGGCGTAGGGCATCACCCCCAATGTCTGCGCGTCAAAAAAGTTATTGTACCAGACAGTAAGCAGCCCCATCAGCAGCGGCAAATTACGCTCGGGCGGCGCCTCGCGGAAATGCGTGTCCATGGCATGGAAGCCGGCCAGCATTTCGAAAAAGCCATCGGCACCGATCGCCAGCATGGTGGACAGGCCAATGGCGCTGTCCATCGAATAGCGGCCGCCGACCCAGTCCCAGAAGCCGAACATGTTCTCGACGGCAATGCCGAATTTCGCCACACCTTCGGCATTGGTCGAAACCGCAACGAAGTGCTTTTCGACCGCGGCATCCTGGCCCAATGCCGCCAGAGTCCATTGCCGCGCCGTGTCGGCGTTGGTCATGGTCTCCAACGTGGTGAACGTCTTCGACGAGATGACGAACAGCGTCTCCGCGGCATCGAGGTCCTGCACCGCCTCGTGGAACGCCGCACCATCGACGTTGGCGACAAACCGAAAGATCATCGTCGGGTCGGAATATGACCGCAGAGCGCGAAAAGCCATCTCCGGCCCAAGATAGGAGCCGCCAATGCCGATATTGACCACGTTGCGGATGCGCCTGCCGGTGTGACCAAGCCACTCGCCCGATCGCACCCGGCCAGCAAAGCTCGCCATGCGGTCAAGCACGGCGTGGACCCCCGGCACCACGTCTTGGCCATCGACCGCGATCGAGCTGCCTTTGGGCGCGCGCAACGCGACGTGCAGCACCGCCCGGTTTTCGGTGATGTTTATCCGCTCGCCAGAGAACATCGCATCCCGCCGTGCCAGAACGCCGCGCTCCTCGGCCAGGCGCAGCAACAGCGAAATCGTCTCGTCCGTGACCCGGTTCTTCGAATAGTCCAGAAATAGCCCAGCGCCTTCGGCGGTCAGGCGCGTGCCACGTTCCGGATCGTCCGCGAAAAGCCCCCGAAGATGCTTTGTCCCGATCTCGGCGAAATGCGTCTGCAATGCCTGCCAGGCGGCGGTTTCAACGAGCGGCTGTGTCATGTCCTAGCTCAGCACCTTGCTTTTTTTATCAATGGCCGCGAGCAACTCGGTCCATGACTTCACGAAACCATCTGCGGCATCGGTTTGCAGCTTGGCCGCTACCGCCGCCAGATCGACGCCCAACCGGGTCATCTCCGCCAGAACCACCTCCGCATCGCCGCCATCGCGCGGAATTGCCACCGCCGCCTCGCCATGGTCGGCGAAAGCAAGCAGCGTCTCCTCGGGCATCGTATTGACCGTGTTGGGCGCTGCCAATGCTGCGATATACAGCACATCGGATGCTGACTTGTCCTTGGTGCTGGTGCTGGCGAAAAGCAGCCGCTGCGACCGTGCGCCAAGGCCGGCAAGCCGCTGCCAGCGATCGGACTCCAGCAGGTCGCGATACGCCTTGTAGGCCTGCCGCGACACCGCGATCCCGAGTTGGTTGCGCTTTTCCGGCGGCAGCCTGTCCGCGGTCGCGCCGTCCCACCGGCTGACGAAGATCGAGGCGACCGAGCACACGTCGGGACACAACCCCGCATCCACCCGGCGTTCCAGCCCCGCCATGTAGGCGTTGGCGGCAGCCAAATAATGCTCGGTCGAGAACAGCAGCGTGACGTTGACCGGCACTCCCGAAAAGATCGTCTCCTCGATCGCCGTGACGCCTTCCGGCGTGCCCGGAATCTTGATGAACAAGTTCTTGCGCTGAGCCTTCTCGTAAAGATGCTTCGCGGCGGCGACCGTCTTTTCCGCATCGAAAGCCAACAGCGGGGAGACCTCCAGAGATACCCAGCCATCGACGCCGGCGGTACGATCGTGTGTGGCGCGGAATAAATCCGCAGCCCTGGCCAAGTCCTGGATCGCCAGCTCGAAGAAAAGTTCCTCGCCGGACTTGCCCTCGGCGACGAGCTTGCCGATTGCCTTGTCGTAGTCATCGCTCTTGCTGATCGCCCTGTCGAAGATGGTCGGGTTGGACGTCAGCCCGGTGACCGAGAGTCCTTCAATGTATTCAGCAAGCTTGCCGGTTCCCAGCAATTTTCGAGTTATGTTGTCAAGCCAAAGGCTCTGGCCGAGATCGTGCAGCGATTTGGTAGCTTTCATGAAAGCCTCCTCGAGTAACTCAGGCGGAAAGTTGTGAAAAGTCGAAGCGCGCGACTTCAGAAATGTGATCGACCGCAAAGTCGGCTGGGGGGTATTTCGCCAGTTCGGCCGGGTCGTTCGCATAGTGACCCTGGCGCGGGAAGATGGTGGTCAGCCGCTTCCCCCAGATCTCTTTCATCGCGGTCAGGATGCGCAGTTTGTCATCAACCATCACGTAGTGCCGCGCCGGATACAGCCGCTCGACATCCTCAAGCTCCTGCTCCTTGTGGATGTAGATCAGCACATTGTCGTTGAACGCCGGCCAGATGCCCGAGCGCACCACCTTGTGCGGCTGGAACACCGCATCGCCATCCGACAGCACCACCGGATGACCGAATTCTCTGGCATGATGAACGGCGCTCAAAGCATCGGGATACAGCCGTTCGACGAATGGATAATCGACCAGCCAGCTCGCCATGCGCAGGATGCGCGGATCGTGCATGGTTTCGACCCGATAGCGCTCCAGCGCGCCGAGGTAGTCGGCATAGCCGAGCTCGCCGCGAATCTGCTCAAAAATCTCCTGGTAGCGGTCACGGACCTTGGCGCCGTATTCGCTTTCCAGATGCGCCGACAGGTCGGCCTGGATGCGATCGTTGTCGAGCAGAGTGTTGTCCACATCGAATAGGATAACGAGATCATCCATCGCTCAGCTGTCCTGGTTCAGGCCTGGCGGTGCCTGCTTCGGATCGATCCACGGCCCATTGGCACCGATCAGCATGTCCGCCTCCTTCGGCCCGAAGCTGCCCGCGGCGTAGCTGTAAAGCGGCGTCGCGTTATCAAGAATCGAGTCGACCACGCGCCACTGCGCATCGACGATGTCGAAAGTGGCAAAACTGTCGGACTGGCCGCGCATGGCGTCGCCCAGCAGCCGCTGGTAGGGCGGCTTGAACGAGCCCGGCTGCTCGGTCAGCAGCAGCTCCACGTCTTCGCCGGCCATGCGCTCGCCAGGTTGCTTGATCCGAAGCCCCATGCCGATGCTGACATCCGGGCTGATGCGCATCCGCACATGGGCGGAAGACAGCGGCACAACCTCGGCGAAGGTCTCGCGTGGCGGGCGGCGAAACTGCACGATGACCTCGGCCGCGGTCAACGGCAACAGCTTGCCGGCGCGGATGAAAATCGGCACGTCTGCCCAACGCCAGCTGTCGATGAACAGTTTCAACGCGACGAACGTCTCGACCGTGGAATCCGGTTTCACTCCGGGCACGTCGTGGTAGCCGGCGTACTGGCCGCGCACCACATGCGCCGCATCCAGCGGCCGGATCGCCTTCATCAGCGCCGCCTTCTGATCGCGGATGGCGTCGTGCTCCTCGGCGGTCGGCGGGTCCATCGTCAGGTTGGCCAGTACCTGCAACAGGTGGTTCTGCACCACGTCGCGCGTCGCACCGGTGGCGTCGTAGAACGAGCCGCGCTCCTGCACGCCGAAATCCTCGGCCATGGTGATCTGGATACTCTGCACATAGGTGCGGTTCCACAGCGGCTCGAAAATCGGGTTGGCAAAGCGCGTGTAGAGAATGTTCTGCACCGGCTCCTTGCCAAGGAAATGGTCGATGCGGAAGATCGCCGATTCCGGGTAGTTCTGCGCCAGCAGGCCGTTGAGGAGCCTGGCGCTGGCGCGGTCATGGCCGAACGGCTTTTCGATCACCAGCCGCGCGCCCTCAGCGCAGCCGGCGCTCGAAAGGTTCTGGGCGACGGTCGCGAACAGGCTGGGCGGCACCGCCAGATAGTGCACAGGGTGCTTCGCATCGCCGAGGATTTCGCGCAGCTGGGTGAAGGTTGCGGGATCGGCATAGTCGCCATGGACGTACTTCATCCGACCAAGCAACCGGCCGAGCACCGCTTCATCGACCGTGACATGATGCTGGATGCTTTCCCGGGCCCGTTCCTTGAGCTTGTCGAGGTTCCACTCCTCGCGCGCGATGCCGATGATCGGGATATCCAAACCCTCGTCGCGCACCAGGCCGTACAGCGCCGGGAATATCTGCTTGTAGGCTAGGTCGCCGGTGGCGCCGAAGAACACCAGCGCATCGGAGCGCGGCGGGGAAGGGCTGTCACTCATCCGGCACTACCGGTCTCGGGCGGCTTCTCGACATGGCCGCCGAATTCGAAGCGCAACGCGGACAGCAGCTTGTCGCCGAATTCCGCCTCGCCGCGCGAGCTGAAGCGCGCGAACAGCGCCGCCGCCAGCACCGGCGTCGGCACGCTCTCGTCGATCGCCGCCTGCAACGTCCAGCGTCCCTCGCCGGAATCGGATACGCGGCCGTGGAAGTTGCCAAGGTCCGGGCTCTTGCGCAGCGCGCTGGCGGTGAGGTCGAGCAGCCACGATCCGACCACGCTGCCGCGCCGCCAGACCTCGGCGACCTGCGCCAGGTCGAAATCGTACTGATAATGCTCCGGGTGACGCAGCGGGGTGGTCTCGGCATCGACCGTGCGGGTGGCCAGCCCTTCGCCGGCGTGATGGAGAATGTTGAGGCCCTCGGCGTAGGCCGCCATCAGCCCGTATTCGATCCCGTTATGAACCATCTTGACGAAGTGCCCGGCGCCGTTGGGGCCGCAATGCAGGTAGCCGTGCTCGGCCTGCGACGGCTCGCCGCTGGCGCCGGGCGTGCGCGCCGTGGCACCGACGCCGGGCGCCAGCGACTGGAAGATCGGGTCGAGCCGGGCGACGATGTCGTCCTCCCCGCCGATCATGTGGCAGTAGCCACGCTCCAGGCCCCAGACCCCGCCACTGACCCCGACATCGACGTAGTGGATGCCACGCTCCTTCAGCTCACGGGCCCGGCGGATGTCGTCGTGGTAGTAGGAATTGCCGCCGTCGATCAGGATGTCGCCGGCTTCCAGCAATGGCGAAACAGTCTCCAGCTCCTTGTCTACCGCCGCGGCCGGCAGCATGAACCAGACCGCGCGCGGCTTCTGCAACGCCGCCACGAAATCGGGCAGGCTGGTGGTGCCCTTGGCGCCCTTATCGACCAGCATCTTGACGGAGGCCGCGTTGGTATCAAACACGACGCAGTCATGCCCCGCCTTCATCAGGCGCAACACCATGTTGCTGCCCATCCGTCCCAGGCCGATCATGCCGAGCTGCACTATCTTTCTCCGTGAATCTACTTGTTGCGGGCGATGGTATCGCGCGCCGCGGCGGCGACCTTCTCGGGCGAAAAGCCGAAATGCTCGGTCACGATCGCGATCGGCGCCGACAAGCCGAAGGTGTTCATGCCAAGAATGACGCCGCGTGGTCCGGCATACCGGTCCCAGCCGATCGCCGAGGCTTCCTCGACCGTCACCCGCGCCATCATCGCAGGCGGCAGCACGCTGTCGCGATACGCCTGGTCCTGCGCCTCGAACAGCTCCCATGACGGAAAGCTGACGATACGGGCAGCGATGTTTTCCTTGGCAAGCAACTCGCGCGCCTTCACGATCAGGCCGACCTCGCTGCCGGTGGCGATCAGGATCACATCCGGCCTGCCATCCGGCGCATCGGCCAGGATATAGGCGCCGCGTGCCAGGCCGGAAGCAGCCGCGTATGTCGTGCGATCCAGGATAGGCAGCGGCTGGCGCGAGCAGATCAATGCGGCGGGCCGCTTATGCTGACTGAAAACGAGGCGATAGGCCTCGGCCATCTCGTTGGCGTCGGCCGGGCGAATGACCATCATGCCCGGCACCGCGCGCAGCGACAGGATCTGCTCGATCGGTTGGTGCGTCGGTCCGTCCTCGCCGACGCCGATGCTGTCATGGGTCCAGACATGCAGCACCGGCAGTTCCATCAGTGCCGCCAGCCGGATGGCGCCGCGGGCATAGTCGGTGAACACCAGGAACCCAGAGCCGAAGGCGCGCAGCCCGCACAGCGTCATGCCATTGACCACGGCACACATCGCATGCTCGCGCACGCCAAAATGGAAGTTGCGGCCGGCATGGTTGCCGAGCGATCCATCCGGTTGGAAGCTGCCGGCGCCGTCAAACGTAAGTTTGGTCTTGGTGCTCGGCGCCAGGTCGGCGGCGCCGCCGACCAGCCATGGCACGCGCCGGGCCACGGCGTTCAGCACTTTTCCGGATGCATCGCGCGTCGAAAGGCCCTTGGCGTCGGCAGGGAACGAGGGGATCTCCGCCTCCCAATCAATGGGGAGCTCGCCAGCGATTATCTTGTCGAGCTGGTCGGCGAGGTCAGGGTATTGCCCGCGATAGGCGTCGAGCAAGGCACGCCATTCCTGATTCAGCCTGGCGCCACGCGCGCCGATCCCGGCCGCGAAATGCTCCGGGACGGACGCGGGAACGACGAAGTCCTTGTCCGGATCCAACCCCAAGAAAGTTTTCGTCAGCCGGACCTCGTCGGCACCGAGCGGCTCGCCATGGGCTTCGGGCGTGTCTTCCTTGTGCGGCGATCCAAACCCGATATGGCTGTGCACCACGATCAGGGTCGGGCGGTCCGAAACCGATTTGAACTCCCGAAAGGCGCGCTCCAGCAGATCGCAATCGTTCGGATCGGCGACGTCGATGACGTGCCAGCCATAGGCCAAGAATCGCGCCGCCACGTCGTCGCCGAACGCGATGTCGGTGTGGCCCTCGATGGTCACCCGATTGCTGTCGTAGATCCAGCACAGGTTGGACAAACTCAGGTGCCCGGCGAGCGACGCCGCCTCGCTCGAGATCCCCTCCATCATGTCGCCGTCGCCGCACAACGCGTAGGTGGAGAAATCGAACAGCGAAAAACCCGGACGGTTATAGGTCGCGGCCAGCCAGTCGGCGGCGATCGCCATGCCGACGCTGTTGGCGACGCCCTGGCCAAGCGGCCCGGTGGTCGCCTCGACGCCGGAGGTCCAGCCATGCTCGGGATGACCGGGGCACCGCGTCGTCCCTGAACGAAAGTTGCGAAGGTCCTCTAGCGACACCGCCTCGCCACCCTCCTGCTGATAGGCCGGGCTGGCGGCCTTCACCCCGGCCAGGTGGATAAGGCCGTAAAGCAGCAGGCAGGCATGGCCGCTCGACAGTATGAATCGGTCGCGGTTGGGCCAGTTCGGATCGGCGGGATCATACGCAAGTATGCGCTGCCACAACGTGTAACCGGTCGGGGCCGCACCCATCGGCGTACCCGGATGGCCGGAGTTGGCCTTCTGAACCGCGTCGATCGCCAGGCCGCGGATGGTGTTGATCGATAGCTGGTCGATGTTGGATTGCATGTCCGGCATGGCGGCCACTTTCGCTGATGTCGTTGATCCGAGCCTAACCCGCCCCAGACGTTTGATCGAGTGACATGTGATCGAGGCCATACTGTGCGGCGCCGAGCAATGCCGCCTGGGCGATGATGATCTGAACCGGGATCGACGACAGCAGTTCCGCCATCCGGCCATGTGCGGTGAAGGCGCGCAGCAGCGCGCCGTCGGATAGATGACCGATCATCCGCGGCGCGATGCCGCCGCCGATATACAGCCCGCCGGTCGCCATCACTTTCAGCGCCAGATTGCCGGCCGCATCGCCCAGTACATCGATGAAAAGACCGATCGCCTCGACACACAACGGATGGCCGGCCGGATCCTCGTCGGCAGCCTTGGAGATCACCGGCGTCCGGTCGTGCGCCGCCGCCAAGGTCTTTGCGAAAGCGGCGGTCTCGACCCCCGGGCTGCTGTCGCGCAGGAAGTCGTAGATATTGGCGATGCCTTGACCGGAGCAGACGCGTTCGGTCGAGACATGGCCGAATTTCCTGGCAAGATAGCCCAGCAGTTCGATCTGCCGCGGCCCCTTCGGCGAGAAGCTGGCATGGCCGCCTTCTGACGCGCAGGCGATATAGGCCTTGCCGGCCCAGACCAGGAAAGCCTCGCCCAACCCGGTGCCCGGCGCGATCACCCCGATTGGCCCGTTGGCCACCGGCTTGCCCGCGTTGATCGTGTGTAACTCGCCGGCGTCGAGGAACGGCACCGCGTAGGCGACCGCCTTGAGGTCGTTCAGCAACGTCGCCTGGCGCAGGCCGAGGCCGGTGCGCAGCGTCGCCTCCTCCAGATTCCAGGGCAGGTTGGTCAGATGAGCGCGGCCATCGATAACCGGTCCCGCAACATCGAAGCAGGCGGCGGTCGCCGTCTGTTTCGCGGTTGCCAGAAACTCCAGCACCATCGGTTCCAGGCTGGCATAATCGGCGCTGTGATACTCGTTCTGCGCCACCGGTCGGCGTATCCCCGCATCCGGCGCGTACAGCGCGAGTAAGGTCTTGGTGCCGCCGATATCGCCGGCGATCAGCAACGCAACCGCACCATCTGCATCTCCCTAGGGTATCCGGTAGCTATCACGCGACCCATAATCCTGTCGATCTCGGGCAGACGGCAAGGCAGTCATGGCGTCTTGCCTTGCCAAGTTGCCTCGCGAAGGCGCTAACATGCC
>JAYTTA010000584.1:0-3023 GCA_043745345.1 Acetobacteraceae bacterium
AAATAGATCGCACGCAGCATCGCATCGCCGTCGTAGTAATGGTACTTATTGGGCGGGGCGAAGCGCTGCGACGGGCCGTTGAGCACGTAGGCGCCATACAGGTCGGCGGGCAGATCGCCCTCCACCACCAAGTCGTCGGCGTCGTATTCGCGCGACGTCGGGGCGAACTGGCCGTGTAGGTAAGGATGATCGATCTGCCAGATCCAGTCCGGCGCGTCGGGCGGCGGAGTGCCGTCGGGCGCCAAGGCGCGGATATTTCGAAGCGTCAACGGCAGATGGGCAAGGCTGGCGTTCGGCGGCATGGCGCTTTACTCCCCCGGCGTTTCTTGGATGACCCCGGAGCGGGAACTTGGCGCTGGATTAGACGCGGACGCAAGATTTCCCTCCGCCCTGGACCGCCAAAGGGTAGACACTTAAAGGATGGGGTCCAGAGGCCCTGCCTCTGGCGGGGTATGGGGCAGCGCCCCACCCTGGCTTACTGCTTAGATCGAGGTCACAGAAACAAGCCATGGCGAGCAGCAACGACATCCGCGCCACGTTCCTGGATTATTTTGCGGCCAACGGCCATCGGGTGGTCGAAAGCTCGCCGCTGGTGCCGCGCAACGACCCGACCCTGCTGTTCGTCAACAGCGGCATGGTGCAGTTCAAGAACGTGTTCACGGGGCAGGAGAAACGGCCCTATTCGCGCGCCGCATCGGCGCAGAAATGCGTCCGCGCCGGCGGCAAGCACAACGACCTAGACAATGTCGGCTACACCGCGCGCCACCACACCTTCTTCGAAATGCTCGGCAACTTCAGCTTTGGCGATTATTTCAAAGAGCAGGCGATCGAGCATGCGTGGAACCTGCTGACGCGGGATTTCGCGCTGCCCAAGGAGAAATTGCTGGTTACCGTCTACAACGAGGATGACGACGCGGCGGTGCTGTGGAAGAAGATCGCCGGTCTGCCGGAGGATCGGATCATCCGGATCGCCACCTCGGATAATTTCTGGCGCATGGGCGATACCGGGCCGTGCGGGCCGTGTTCCGAGATTTTCTACGACCATGGCGCAGCCATCCCAGGCGGCCCGCCCGGCAGCGCGGAGGAGGATGGCGACCGGTTCATCGAGATCTGGAACCTGGTGTTCATGCAGTTCGAGGAGGGACCGCCCGGGACCCGTAGCCCGCTGCCGCGGCCCTCGATCGACACCGGACTAGGGCTGGAACGGTTCGCCGCCATCCTCCAGGGCAAGCACGACAACTACGACACGGACACGTTCCGCGCGCTGATTCTGGCCAGCGCGGAGGCGACCGGGCAGGATCCGGACGGCCCGTTCAAGGTCAGCCACCGGGTGATCGCCGACCATCTGCGCAGTTCCTCCTTCCTGATGGCTGACGGCGTGCTGCCCTCGAGCGAGGGCCGCGGCTACGTGCTGCGCCGGATCATGCGCCGCGCCATGCGCCACGCGCACCGGATGGGCGCGCGCGACCCGGTTATTTTCCGGCTGGTGCCTGCGCTGGTGCGCCAGATGGCGGCTGCCTATCCAGAACTGGCGCGATCCGAGCGGCTGATCATGGAGACCTTGGAGCTGGAGGAAACACGGTTCAAGGCGATGCTGGAGCGCGGCCTGCACCTGCTGGCCGAGGAGACCGGCAAGCTCGGCGATACCCAGGCGTTGCCCGGTGAGGTCGCATTCCGGTTGTACGACACCTACGGGTTTCCGCTCGACTTGACCCAGGACGCGTTGCGCGAGGAGGGCAGGGAAGTCGATGTTCTCGGCTTTCAGGCGGCGATGGCGGAGCAGCGCACCCGGGCGCGGGCGGCCTGGGCGGGGACGGGAGATGCCGCGACCGAGCGGGTCTGGTTCGACCTTCGTGAACGGGTCGGCGCCAGCGAGTTCCTCGGCTACTCGACCGAGACGGCGGAGGGCGAAATCCTTGCATTGGTCAGCAATGGCGGCTCGGTGGAAAGCGCCGGCCCCGGGACGATGGTTTCGGTTGTCCTGAACCAGACGCCGTTCTACGCCGAAAGCGGCGGGCAGGTGGGCGACACGGGGTTGATCACCGGCCCCGACGGACTGTGCATCATCGTCACCGACACCCAGAAAAAGCTGTCCGACGTGTTCGTCCATGTCGGCCAGGTGCAATCGGGAATGGCGAGGTTGGGTGTCCCCGTGGTCGCCACCGTCGATCCACTCTGGCGCGGCTCGGTCCGGGCGCATCATTCCGCCACCCACCTGCTGCACGAGGCGATGCGGCGCAAACTGGGCACCCATGTCGCGCAGAAGGGCAGCCTGAACGCCGCCGACCGGCTGCGCTTCGATGTCAGCCAGCCGCGGCCGGTGACGCCGGACGAACTCGGCTGGATCGAGCGCGAGGTCAACGCCCGCATCCGTGAGAACACCGAGGTCACGACCCGGCTGATGACCCCGGAAGCCGCGGTCGCCGAGGGCGCCATGGCACTGTTCGGCGAGAAGTATGGCGACGAGGTCCGGGTGGTCGCGATGGGTACTGGCGAGGGCACCAAGCAGGCATACTCCATTGAGCTGTGCGGCGGCACCCATGTGCGGCGCACCGGCGATATCGGGCTGTTCAAGATCGTGTCGGAAGGCGGTGTCAGCGCAGGCGTGCGCCGGATCGAGGCGGTAGCGGGCGAGGCCGCGCAGGCGCTGGTCGCCGAGAGCGACCGCCGGCTCAGCGAAGTGGCGGCGGTACTGCGCACCAGTCCGGCCGAGGTACCGGATCGGGTTGCCGCGCTGATCGAGGACCGCCGCCGGCTGGAGCGCATGGTCGGCGATTTGCAGCACAAGCTGGCGACCGGCGGCGCCGCCGCGGAAGTCGAGGAAGTCAACGGAGTCAAGCTGGCAGCGCGCAACCTCGGCGAGATCCCCGCCCGCGACCTCAAGAGCCTGGCGGAGGCGATTGGCAAGCAGATCGAGACCGGCGTGGTCGCGTTGATCTCGACCGCCGAGGGCAAGGCCAGCATCGTGGTTGGCGTTTCGGCTGATCTGATCAGCCGGTTCAACGCGGTCGAGTTGGTGCGGG
>JAYTTA010000585.1:0-3022 GCA_043745345.1 Acetobacteraceae bacterium
ACATCCTTGTCGCGCCGCATCTCGAGCGTCATGGCGTCGCGCAGCGCCTCGCGCACGGTGATCGAGGCGGTTGGCCCCCAATCCTTATCGTCGGCGACCGGGCTGACCGTGGCTGCCGGACGAGGCGCCAGGCCAAGCGCCGGGCCAGGATCGGTGGCCGGAGCCTTCGCCTCCGCGGGAGCCTTTACCTGGGCCGGGGCGGCTTCCTGCCCGCCGCTACCGTTCAGCACGGCGATCGGGGTGTTGACCGGGACGCCCTCGGTGCCCTCCTCGACCAGGACCTGCGACAGCACGCCCTCATCGACCGCCTCAACTTCCATGGTGGCCTTGTCGGTCTCGATCTCGGCGATGACGTCGCCGGCGCGGATGTTCTCGCCGACATGCTTAAGCCAGCGCGTCAGCTTGCCCTCGGTCATAGTCGGCGACAGCGCCGGCATCAGGATTTCCACGGACATGGGCGTCAGCCTTCCAGCATCACGTCGGTGTAGAGTTCGGCGGGATCGGGTTCCGGACTGGACTGGGCGAACTCGGCAGCCTCGGCCATGATGGTCTTGATCTCGTCATCGATCGGCTTGAAGTCGACGTCCGACATGCCGAGCGCTTCCAGCTGGTGACGCGCGCGGTCGATGCAGTCGTTCTGGGTCCGCATGGCCTGGATTTCGTCGCGGGTGCGATACTTCGCGGGGTCCGACATCGAGTGCCCACGATAGCGGTATGTTTTTATTTCAAGCAGATAGGGTCCGTTGCCGGCACGGCAATGAGCGACGGCGACGTCCGCGGCAGCCTTGACGGAGGCGACATCCATGCCGTCTGCGACCGCGCCGGGAATGTGCCAGGGCGCGCCGTTCAGCGACAGGTCACGCGAGGCTGAGGCGCGCTCGACCGAAGTACCCATGCCATACTTGTTGTTTTCGATGACGAAGACCACTGGCAGCTTCATCAGCGCGGCAAGGTTGAAGCTCTCGAACACCTGGCCCTGGTTCGAGGCGCCCTCGCCAAAATAGGTCAGGCTGACGCGGTCGTTGCCGCGGTAGCGGTTGGCGAAGGCGAGGCCGGTGCCAAGGCTGACCTGGGCGCCGACTATGCCGTGGCCGCCGAAGAAGTTCTTTTCACGCGAAAACATGTGCATGGAGCCGCCCTTGCCATGCGAGTAGCCGCCGGACCGGCCGGTAAGCTCGGCCATGACGCCGCGCGGTTCCATGCCGCAGGCCAGCATGTGGCCGTGGTCGCGGTAGGAGGTGATGACCTGGTCGCCATCGCCGATCGCCAGCTGCATGCCGACGACGACCGCCTCCTGACCGATATACAGGTGGCAGAAGCCGCCGATCAGGCCCATGCCGTAGAGTTGGCCGGCTTTCTCCTCAAACCGGCGGATCAGCAGCATGGTGCGATAGGCTTTGAGCAGCGCAGCCTGATCCAGTCCCGGAACTTGAGCAGAAGCAGGAGCGTTGATTACCGGCTTTATCTTTTTCGCAGTCGTTGCCCGCGCCATGCCGCCCTCCGGAGCGTTGTTCGAGGTAGTCTGCCACCAGAGGTAATCGCAGCAACAGGTTTGGGCAAGTTACCGGGCGGGTTGAAAGGCTATTCCGGGTAGCGGGTCAGAACAGCCTTTCCTTTGTGCCATACTGCACCACGACATCGGTCGGCTCGGCCAAGTTGAGCATGGCACGGGAACGTTCGTCGAGCGTATCCGGATCAAGTCGGGAGGTGCGCAGCCCGGCCACCCGGCGTTCCCAGCTATCCCGGTCCGTCTCGGCGCGCGTGCGTTCCGCCTCGGCCCGGCGCAGCAGATCCTGGCGCTGTGCGGCAGCCTTCAGTCCGTGATCGCCCTGAGTCGCATTCCAGCTGAAATAGCCCACCAGCGACAGGAAGATGAGCGGTGCCACTATCCCGCGGGACCGCCGCCTCAGATCGCGCAATGCCAAAGCCCGAACTCCATAATCGACATGGACAAGAATACACGGAAATTGACGCTCCGTGAATATCTTGCCGGCGAAAAGCCGGTTTTTCGCCATGATTCTCGGACTATGTGGAGTATTCCCAGCGGAACACGGCCGCGGGAAGGAGACTGCAATGAAAATATTTTCGACACTCGCGGCGATTACCCTGACGGCTTTGACCTTCGGCTCGCCACTGGCCGCGCATGCCGACGAACATGGCTGGCGGGGCGACAACTACCGGCGCGACGACGGATGGCGCGGCGAACGGCATGAGCATGAATGGCAAGAGCAGGAGTGGCGCGAGCGCCAGGGCTACCGGCCGCCCTACGTTTACTCGCAGCCGTATGGCTACTACCCGCGCCCGGTCTATGTGCAGCCGCCGCCGGTCTACTACGCACCGCCGCCGGTCTACTATGCGCCGCCGCCGGTCTATTATGGCGTGCAGCCGGGCTTCAGCTTCGGCTTCCGGATTCGCTAACCCACGGAGCGCAGAATGGTCCGGCCGGCGTAGCGCGCGGCCGGACCGAGCTGCTGTTCAATCCGCAGCAGCTGGTTGTACTTCGACGTCCGGTCGCTGCGAGCCAGGCTGCCGGTCTTGATCTGGCCGCAATTGGTGGCGACAGCGAGGTCGGCGATGGTGGTGTCCTCGGTCTCTCCGGAACGGTGGCTCATGACCACACTGTAGCCGGCGCGATGCGCGATCTGCACAGCTTCCAGCGTTTCGGATAGCGTTCCGATCTGATTGACCTTGACCAGGATGGAATTGGCGGTGGCGGTCTGGATACCGCGGCGCAGGCGCTCCGGATTGGTCACGAACAGGTCGTCGCCGACCAGCTGGATCTTTTGACCGAGTTTATCGGTCAGCAGCTTCCAGCCGGCCCAGTCATCCTCCGAGCAGCCATCCTCGATCGAGGCGATCGGGTAGCGGGCGCAGAGGTCGGCCAGGTAGTCGACCATGGCGCCGGGATCGAGGTTTTTGCCTTCGCCTTCGAGTTTGTAGGTGCCTTCGTGGAAGAACTCGGTGGCGGCGCAGTCGAGCGCGAAGGTGACATCCTCGCCGGGCCGGTAGCCGGCCTGCTCGC
>JAYTTA010000586.1:0-3021 GCA_043745345.1 Acetobacteraceae bacterium
ATGCCGGATACCGGCCGCCGGGCTGCCCGTCGCCTCAATGATCACGTCGATCCCGTCGGCGGCAATCAACGCGGCCGAATCCTCGGTGATGAATGTCGAACCGTCCCGCATCGCTTGGGCGAACGACGTCGCGGAAAAACGCTCGGCCGGCCAGCCAACCCGCGCGGCCGCGGCCCGCGCACGGGCGCCGTCCAGGTCGGCAATGGCCACGACATGCAGCCCCGGTGTGCGCGGCGCCTGCGACAGGAACATCGAGCCGAATTTCCCGGCGCCGATCAAGCCGATGCGGATGGGGGTTCCGGCTTCGGCCAGGGCCGACAGTTTTTGGGAGAGGCTCATGGCAAAATCCTAAGGAAGTAGCACGGGCTCTGCCCTGATCTTCTGCCTACGGTGTTTGGCCTTACTTGATCAATCCCGCCCTGCGCGGCAGGAACAACGAGAGTTCCGGAAAAATAATGATCAGCATCAAACCACACAGCAGCGCCAGCAGATAGGGCCAGTAATATTTGGCGTGCTGGAACACGGTCACGTTGGCGAACTGCAGCGCCATCAGCAACCCGACCCCCAGCGGCGGCAGGAACAGCCCGATCCCGACCGCCGCGGTCTGCACGATGTCGAAATGGATCGGGTTGATGCCCATCCTGACAGCGATGGGAAAGACCACCGGTATTAGGATCACCGCCGCCGGCAGGCCCTCCAGCACCATGCCGAACATCATGGTCATGGCCGCGACCCCGGTCAGGAACAGCCAGTGCGACGATTGCAGCGGCGCCAGCAGCTGGCCGATCAGCGCCGGCACGCCCATCATGCCCATCAGATATTGAAAGATCGTGGCCACGGCCAGCAGGAAGACGACCGCCGCCGTCATCACGCCGCTCTCATAGGCGATCAGCAGCACGTCGCGCCAGCTCACGTTGCGGTAATACAGCATCGCCGCCAACAGCGAGTACAACGCGACGATGGCGCCGGCCTCGGTCGCCGTGAACGCGCCAAGATAGAAGCCGCCGAGGATGACCACCGGCACCACTAGCGGGACCGCGGCGGCGCGGAAGGCACGGACCAGGTTGACCAGGCTTGGCCGACTATCCTTGGGCCAGCCCAGCAGCTGCGCCTGGATCAGCACCAGCACGCACAGGCACAGGCCGATCACCGCGGCGGGAATGAACCCGGCCAGGAACAGCGCCACCGCCGACTGGTTGGTGACCGAGGCGATCACGATCATGAAGATCGCGGGCGGCACCAGCATCCCCATCGCGGTGCCCGAGGCGATCAACGAGGCGCTGTCCTCCGGCCGGTAGCCGGCGCGGGTCAGCGGCGGCATCAGCGCCGAGCCGAGCGCCGAGACCTCGGCCATCTTCGACCCGCAGATATCGGAGAAGAAATACGACACCACGATCACCGACATGCCCAGCCCGCCGCGCAGCCAGCCGACCATGGCCCGCGCGAGCTCGACCAGGGCGGTGGACATGCCGCAGCGCTCCATCAGGCTGCCGGCGAACACGAACGAGGGGATCGCCAGCAGCACCCAGTTCTGCGAGGCGCCGATCAGGCTGGAGCTGACCATCTGCATCGGCAAGCCGCCGAACGAAAGCCCGGTCACTGCCGCCAGCCCGAGCGAAAAGACGATCGGCAGCGACAGCAGCAGCAATCCGACGAACACGATGCCGGTAGCGGCAGGGATCATCGCGTCATTCCCGCACGTCCTGTGGCCGGTGCCCGGGAACGCCCGGCCGGGCCGCAGCCGCGAGCGCATAGAACGCCATCAGGATGCCGCCCACAACCGTCGCGCCATACAGCCAGCCCAGGCTGATTTCGAGCGCCGGGCTGGTCAGCCCGGCATTGAGCCGGATCAGGTTCCAGCCCTGCCAGGCGATCAGGCCACCGAACAGGGCGATCAGCAGATGGTTCACCACATGCAGCGCGCGTTGCAGCGCGATCGGCAGCCAATGGGTCAGCAGGCTCAAGGTGAAGTGGCTGCGCTCGGCCACGCCGACCGCGGCGCCGACCAGCGTCAGCCAGGCCAGCGCCAGCTCTCCAATCTCCTCGACCCAGTAGAAGCTGACAGGATCGACATCCAGCCAGTCAGTCACTTCAATCATCACGTAGCGAAGGAAAACACCCGCCAGCATGACGCCGATGGCGAACAGCACCAACCCGCCAACGACGATCTTCGGTATCAGCAGGAAATCGTTTCGTCCACGCGTCACGAGCAAAACCGGCATTAGACCGCCGCGGCGGTGATCTGGTCCCACATTCCAGCAAATTGCTTCTGATAGGGCGGCCAGACCTTCTCCTGCGCCACCTTCTTGAACAGCGCCTGGTCGGCCTCGTTGACCTTCATGCCGTGCGGCTCCAGCAGCTGTCGAGCGGGGCCGATCGCATCCACCGACTCGGTCGCCTCGCGGATTTTCGCCTGCGCCTGCATAGAAAGGTCCTTGACCAGCTTTTGCTGGTCGGGCCGCAACCCGTTCCAAACCGCCAGGTTCATCACGTTCACGGTCGGGCTGTAGTTATGATACGTCATCGAAAAGAACTTCGAGACCTCGTAGGCCTTAAGCGGCACCATGTTGACCACCGGCAGGTCGGCGCCGTCGATCACGCCCTGCTGCGCCGCCGTGATAACCTCCGCCCACGGCATCGGCACCGCGTTGCCGCCAAGCCCGTTGATGGTGTCGGCGAACAACTTCGAAGGCTGCGCCCGCAGCTTCAGCCCGCGCAGGTCGCGTGGCTCATTGATGGCGCGCTTGTTATTCCAGAAATGGCGAAACCCGTAATCGAAGAAGCAAAGCACCTTGACGCTGTACTTCTCCTGGAAAACACGGTCGAGGTTGTCGCCGATGGCGCCGTTGAACATGCGGTAGGCCTGGGCGTAACTGCTGACCAGATAGGGCAGCAGGAACACGCCCATCTCGGGGAAGATCGTCGCCACCGCCCCGGCCGGATTGCCGATCGCGACGTTGCCGGCCTTGACCGCGTTCATGATCTCGATCTCCTTGGCCAAAAGTGTGCCGCCGTGGAACT
>JAYTTA010000587.1:0-11233 GCA_043745345.1 Acetobacteraceae bacterium
CCGGGCAAGCTGGACGAACTGCCTGACGTCGTCACGACAACGAGAGTTGAGTTCGAGCTGACTGAACCAGATGGCGAACCGCTGAGCGTGCGCGCCCTCACACTGATGCAGACGAAGTCCATGTCGCTACGTGCAGCGCGGGACTACCTCCGCGCCGAAGATACCAGGATAGAGTTGCAGCACATCCCGGTGAAAACCACGGTGTGGTTTTACGAGAGACTTCGGCAATACGGCGCCAATAGTCTGCCAGCCGAGTATGGCATAGATCAAAGTCCAACTAGGTGATGGTATAGGGGACGTCCGAACAAGGACTCCTTTATGTACATAACCTGTCAGCCAAACGCGAAGCCAAACTTCTGGTGCCATTACATCGTGCCTGTCGCTCCAAACTTGCTTGGAGAAATTACATTCAACGACTTTCGGTTTGAGGGCGGCGTTGATTACGCAAACACCCGGATTCGCCGGACACTTGAGGTGCTCTGTCGTCGAAGTAGTGCCGCCTGCCTGCCCAACCAACCCTCCGCTACAGACGTCCGTTAGGAAGGAACAAGGCTGTGAGCCTCACACTACGACGCTGGCAGGCAGATCAAGTGGCGCAAACGCCCGCGACGGTCAATACGGATGGCGGATCGCTACAGGTGCACGTCCATGCGGCGGACATTCAGGGCCCCGCGCGGCGCCGGCAAGCCCTGTCCGCGTCGAGATCATGCGCAAGCTGGAAGGGCAGGTCGGGTTCGAGTTCCACGCCCGCCGTGTTACGGAGGATCCCTCGTTGAGCAACCGATTCGAAACCGATTCTTAGACGGCGGGCGAGCCCGATCCTGCTGCCAGCGGCGCTTCAGCCTGACAGTATGCGGCCCGACAGAATGCTGGAGTTGGCAACGCCCAAGAAAGTGATCCGGGTGTTGTCGGACAGGGTAAGCGTTGTCGAGCCGCCACCCGAGGTCGCGCCCGCGATGGCGTTGCCGGCTTCGGCGGGGGAATAACCCGACAGCAGCACGCCGTCCGAACCGGCGCTGAAGTCGGTGATGATGTCGGTCGGCGCACTGCCGGCGATAAAGCTTTTGAAGAACACGAAGTTGTTCGCAGCGGCGCCCCCAGCCAGGGTGTCGGACTGGCTGCCCGCGACCAGGGTGTCGTTGCCGGCGCCGCCGATCATCAGGTCGTTGCCGCTGCCGCCCCAGAAGATGTTGTTGGTGGCGGACAGGGCGCCGTTCAGGGTTTCGGCGCCGGCGCCGGCGACAAAGGTTGCGTTCCCGGCCGTATTGCCGAAGTTGATGCTGCCGCCGGCGCCGCCGAACAGGGTCGAGCCGCCGGCGCCGCCGACGATCGTCGCCTGGCCGCCGCCGCTGGAGAACTGCAGCGGGCCGGTGCCCGCCTGCACCTGGTCGTGCGATACCGACGAGCCGACAATCGTGGCGCTGCCGGTGCCACCGATGAAGGTCAGGTTGGCAGTGCCGTCGAACACGGTGAGGTTGCTGGCGCCGGCTGCGTTGATGGTGGCGCTGCCGGATCCCGGATTGCCGGCGCCAGCGATGATTAAGTCGTTCGATCCACCTTCGGCCACAACGAGATCGCCGGCGCCGGAAAGGATGACGTTGCTGATGCCGGCGCTGACGATGCGTGCGGTTCCAGTCCCGGCGACAATGGTGTCGAACGATCCGGTTTCGTTTACCGTGAAAGTGCCGGTGCCGCCGAGGATCGTTGAGTTGCTGCCCGCGCTAGTGACCGTTGCGGTGTCGCCTAGCACGACGAGCGCCGTGGAGCCGGCGACAAGACTGATGTTGTCGGTCAGGCCCGCTGAGGTAACGGTCGCCGCGCCCACGGCGCCGAGATAGGTCAGGCCACCGGTTCCGGCCAGAAGCTGGGTGCCGGCGGCACCGTTCACGGTCGTGGCAACGCCGTCGGCGACGGTCATGTAGGTGTAGCCGGCGGCAAACGAGGCAGTCGAGCCGGTGACGGTGACGGCGATCTGGCCGATCTGACCGCCGGAGACCGGGTATATCGGGCCATTGAAGTCGCTTGTAACCAGCGTTTCGTCCGACTGGGCCGCGTTGATCACCGAGGAGATCTGGTTGGCGAGCGAGATGTTGGATGCCGTCGTGGAGGAGATGGAGATACTGGACCCGGCAGCGGAGCCCGGGACCGTCACGGTCGAAACCATCAATCACTCCATTCAAATATGGCAAAGTGTACCATTTCGGAGATGGTACGCCTGCAGATACAAATTATCGTGACGAAAGATACGGCGGTTAATTTGTAATGTAAATTATATTATTTTTTATATTTCTTACGATACCGGAATAATAAATAAATTCATCTGCGGAAGTCAGCTGTGAGAATTCCCTCAGCACTCGCGTCCTTTCCGCCTTGCATCATTGAAAGAGCCGTTCCGACGAGAACGACTCTGACACCAGGTCTCCGCTCAGGCTTTCAACTCTGGAAAGTCTTCCTCGCGGAATTCCGCGGCTGCGCGCTGGTTGTCCCGGTAGAGCCGCTCCTCCATCTGGCGCAGCTCGACCCGGCGGATTTTGCCGGAGATCGTCTTCGGTAGCTCAGCGAATTCCAGCCGGCGGACGCGGCGGAACGGGGCCACAGTCGTCTTCAGATGCAGGAAGATCGACAGCGCCGTGGCCCGGTCCGGCTCGATTCCCAGCGCCAGGCTGATATAGGCCTTGGGCACCGCCATCCGGGTTGCATCGGGTGCCGGCACCACCGCGGCCTCTGCCACCGCCGGGTGCTCGATCAGCACGCTTTCGAGCTCGAACGGGCTGATGCGGTAGTCAGACGCCTTGAACACGTCGTCGGCCCGGCCGACGTAGGTCAGGTAACCTTTCTCATCGCGAAAAGCCACGTCGCCGGTGCGATAGGCGTCGCCGGCCAGCAACGTCGTGCTGCCGTCGTCGTTCTGGTAGCCCATCATCAGGCCAGTTGGGCGCGGGCGCAGCGAGATCGAGACCTCGCCCTCGGTTGCGTCCCGGCCGTCGGCGTCGAGCAACCGCATCACGTAGCCAGGCGACGGCAGGCCCATTGAACCGAGTTTCACGGGGAGGCCGGGCGGATTGCCGACCTGGAGGCAGGTCTCGGTCTGGCCGTAGCCGTCGCGCACGGTCATACCCCAGGCGGCCTGGACCTGCTCAATAACCTCCGGGTTGAGCGGCTCACCGGCCGAGCAGACCTCGCGCAGCGACGTGCGCCAGGATTTGAGGTCCTCCTGCACGAACATCCGCCACACCGTCGGCGGAGCGCAGATCGTGGTAACACCGCCGGCGACGATGGCGTCGAGCAGCGGCGCCGCGTGAAACCGGCCGAGGTTGGCGATGAACACGGTGGCACCGGCGATCCATGGCGCGAACACGCTGCTGTAGGCATGCTTGGCCCATCCAGGCGACGATATGTTGAGGTGGATGTCGCCCGGCAACAGGCCAAGCCAGTAGGCGGTGGAAAGATGGCCGACCGGGTAGCTGACATGACTGTGCAGCACCAGCTTGGGTTTGGCCGTGGTGCCAGAGGTGAAATAGAGCAGCATCGGGTCCTCGGCACGCGTGATGCCATCGGCCGTGAAAGTTTCGGACGCCGACATAAGGCTGTCATAGGCGTGCCAGCCGGCGGTCGCGGCGCCGACCGCGATGCGGGTGACCTCCGGGGCGAGCTCAGGAAACTTTTTCACGTCCTCGCTGGCAGCGATAACATGTTTGACCCGTCCGCGCGAAATACGCTCGGCTAGGTCGTTCGGGGTCAGCAGGGTGGTGGCCGGGCTGACCACGGCACCGAGCTTCATCGCCGCCAGCATGACTTCCCACAGCGCCACGACGTTGCCGAGCATCAGCAGCACGCGGTCGCCGCGCTTCACACCGAGCCCCCGCAAACCGTTGGCGACGCGGTTGGAGGAAGTGGAGAGTTCGGCGAAGCTTAGGGTTGCCGCACCCTCGCCGACGATGGTCAGGGCCGGGCGATGGGCGCCGTCGCCGCGCGCCAGCTCGGCGTCGAACCAGTCGAGCGCGAAATTGAACGTTTCCAATTTCGGCCAGTGGAAGCCGTCATAGGCGGCATGGTAATCGGTGCGGTTGGCAATCAGGAAGTCGCGCGCCACCTTGAAGCTGTTCGTGGCCATGAGCGGTATTCCCTATTTGGTCACGACGGATCGATCCTGTTCGGCCAGCCACTGATAGACAAATGAGAAATCCCGGCGGCCCTCGCCGGCGTCGCACAGCGCCTGGTAGAACGAGGCGGCCAGCGCGCCGAGCGGCGTGGGCGAGTTGGCGCCGTCCGCCGCCGCCTGCGACAGCATCATGTCCTTGGCCATCAGCATCGCCATGAAACCGGGCGCGTAGTCACGGTTGGACGGCGCGGCCGGCACCACCCCGGGCGCCGGGCAGTAGGTCGTCAGTGCCCAGGACTGGCCCGACGACGGCGCGCAGATCTCGTGCAGCTTGGCGGCCGACAGCCCGAGCCGCTCGCCCAGAATCAGCGCCTCCGACAGGCCGACCATGTTGATGCCGAGGATCATGTTGTTGCAGATCTTTGCGACCTGTCCCATGCCCGGCCCGCCGGCCAGCACGATGGTTTTGCCCATGGCGGTGAGGAACGGCTTGGCCTGCTCGAACGCCGCCTCGGTGCCGCCGACCATGAAGGTCAGCGTGGCACCGACCGCGCCGCCGACGCCGCCCGAGACCGGCGCGTCGAGCATTGCGAACCCGGCCTGTTCGGCGGCCTCATGCACGGCGCGCGCGCTGGCGACATCAATCGTCGAGCAATCGATCAGCGCCGGTTTGGCGCCACTTTGTTTCGCCAGCACGTCGATCAACCCGCCCTGGTGCAGCCAGACGTCGCGCACCTGGGGCCCGGCCGGCAGCATGGTGATCACCACCTCGGCCCCGGCCAGCGCCTCGGCCGCGCTGTCGGCGGTGGCGCCGCCGGCGGCGCGCAACTCGGCCAGGCTGCCGGGGCTGAGGTCAAAGCCGGTCACGAGGTGTCCGGCGCGAACCAGGTTGGCGGCCATCGGCCCGCCCATGTTGCCGAGGCCGATAAAGGCGATTGCGGTCATGCCGGACATTTCCTGTTGCGGAGTTGAAGCCGTGTCGGCGCGGAGTGGAGCCGGTTCGTGACGCCCGCGCAAGCGGCGGCGGCGCTTGGAATGGCGGCCGGATTGGCGCCGGGCCGGGTGGCCGATAGTGTGTGGCCAACAACAAAGGAGAAAAAAATGCCCGACGACCATTCCGCCCAACGCGCGACCGGCTATCCGTTGGCTGCGACCGATCCGAAAACCGCGGGATTTGCCGAAAAGCCGCTCGCGAACCTCGACCGTCTGATCCGTGAGCATATCGACCAGGGCCATTATCCAGGTGCTCAGATCGCCCTCGCCCGCCACGGTAGGCTGGCTCTGTTCAAGACCTACGGTGACGCGCATATCGAACCGCAAAAAGTCGCGGCCGACGACCGCACAATCTGGCTGATGTTCTCGCAGACCAAGGTGCTGACCATGGCCGGCATATGGGCGCTCGTCGAGGAAGGCCGGCTATCGTTCACCGATCGCGTGTCCGACCACCTGCCGGAGTTTTCCGCACGAGGGAAATCCGAAATTACGATCCACCAGGTGGCGACCCACCAGGGCGGCTTTCCGAGCAGCAACATCACGCGGGCCGCCTGGCTCGACCACAAGAGGATGCGCGCCGAGGTCGCTGACTTCTCGCTCGAATGGACGCCCGGCAGCGCCATGGCCTATCACGGCCGCAGCGCCCACACGACGATGGCGATGATCATGGAGGCTGTCACCGGCCAGGATTTTCGCGACGTCATCCGCGACAAGGTCGTGTCCCCGTTGGGCCTGGCGGACGATATCTTCGTCGGCGTGCCGCCCGGGCAGCATGATCGCTGCGCCGACATGTACTATCCCTTGGGCAACGAGATGCCATACGACAACAGCGCCGATCTGCGTTCGGCGGGGTTGCCGCATGGCGGCGGGTTCGCGACCGCGCGCGGCATGGCGGCGTTCTATCAGATGATGCTGGGCGGCGGCCGGTTGGGCGAGGCGCGCATCTTCTCGCCGCGGCTGGTCGCCTACGTCACCCGCAACCACACCGGCGAGGCGGCGGACCAGACCATGGGCGGCATCCCGATGCATCGCGGGCTGGGCCCGCATTCACGCGGGCTGTCCGACCGTATCCGGGGCCTGGGCAGCATCGCCGCCCCGGCGACCTTCGGCCACGGCGGCGCCGGCACCTCATATTCTTGGGCCGATCCGACCAGCGGCGTGTCGTTCACCTATCTGACCAACAAGCTGGCGCCGGACCCGTGGCACTCGACCCGGCTCGACCGCATCAGCAACCTGGTCCATGCGGCGATCGATTAATCCGGCGGTAGCAGTTCGGTTCAGGATAAGAATTAAGTGATGGTCAAGATAAAATAATAAAACCCTCGCAGCGTGCGCTGCGAGGGCTCGGTGTTGTTACAAATCGCCACAGGTCAAATCTGACGGCCGGTTAATGTCTTCTTTTAACCGTTCAACTTTCGATGACCGTGACCTACGCGTTATTTTTCCATCCTTATTTAAACTTCCGGCTTCATCCGGCCCTTGGTTTCTATCCGAACCGGAACGGATTCAGTTCCCGCCAGTCGGTCTGTGTTTATCTACATCACCATAGTAAATTACGTGTTTAAATTGAGCGCGTGTGGAGGCCGTTATGTCTCGACTATGTCAGGCTTTCGGTAAGGATCGGCGCGGCGGCTTCGGACATCCGCCTTCCATCATGGCCGACTCCCGGCACATCGATCACCTGCCACGCGCATTGCGTGCCCATCGCGTCGGCCGCAGCGCGGCCGAGACGAACATAGCTGTGGGCACGTGCGTAGCGATGCTCGCCCTGGCGCATCGACTTTGGGCCGCCGGGAAAATGCCTGCCGGAGGTTTTCACGTCCTGCGTGCCGGCCAGCACGATCAGTGGAAAACCCAGCCAGTCAACGAGCGAGGCCTGATTGACCGCCGTGTCGCCAAGGCCCCAGGGCCAGGCGATCGACAGGTCCGGCATCGCGTAGGTGCCGGCATTGGCCGAGATCGCCACCGCCACGCGGTCGCGGTAGCCGAACGACAACATGCGGTGGACGAACTGGCCGCCCGCGGAATGGCCGAATAGCCCGTAGGTCTCGCGCGCCGTGACGCCCTGGTGGCGAAGCTCGGCGAACAGCCGCTCGTCGACGCCGAAGGTCCAGCTTTCGGGCGAGTTGGATGTCCCATCCTTGGCATGCAGGTTGCCGAAATTGTAGCAGAGATACTCGGGGAACGAGGCTTCCGGGAACTCGACCGAGATCGCCAGCAGGCCCATCGCCTCGGCCAGCGGCAGCCAATAGTCGCGGTAGGCCTGGCCGTTGCGGCCGACGCCGTGGTGCACCAGCAGTATCGGCGTGCCGACATGGTACTCGCATGGCCGGGCACTGTAGAGGTGCAGCGCCCGGCCGGGAAACCGCGCGTCGAAATATTCGGTGTCGTTGGCACCGGGTGCCGCCACCAGTTTTTGAAGATCCGCCATGCTCGGTCGCCTTCTCGAGAAACGCTACAGCCCACTCAACGCCGAGCAAGCGTTCCCGTTGCTTGACCGGGGTCAAGCCGGGACAGAAGATCGGAACAGACATTTAGGGAACGAGCATGCCCCACGCATTGGCCGATGACGGCGTCCGGCTATATTTCGAGCAGACCGGCATCGGCACGCCGGTGATCTTCGTGCATGAGTTCGCCGGCGACTTCCGCAGCTGGGAGCCGCAACTGCGCCATTTCGGCCAGCGCTACACCGGCATCGCCTTCAATGCGCGCGGCTATCCGCCGTCGGACGTGCCGGCGGAGGTTTCGTCCTACTCGCAGAGCCGCGCCGCGGACGATATCGCAGCAGTGCTCGACCATCTCGGGATCGAACGCGCGCATGTCGTCGGCCTATCGATGGGCGGGTTTTCGACCTTACATTTCGGCTTCCGCCATCCGGACCGGGCCCTGTCGCTGACTGTCGCCGGGTGCGGCTACGGCGCCGAACCGGCGCAGCGCGACCGGTTCCACGCTGAGGCCGAAACCGTGGCGGCGTTCATCCTGGAGCACGGAATGGAGAAATTCGCCGAGAAATATGCCTATGGGCCAACCCGGGTGCAGTTCGAGAATAAGGACCCGCGCGGTTTCGCCGCCTTCAAGCGGATGCTGGCCGAGCATTCGGCGACGGGTTCGGCCAATACCCAGCTCGGCTGCCAGCGCGAGCGGCCATCCCTGTACGATCTTATCGACGAGATGCGGGCGCTGACGCTGCCCACCCTGGTCCTGACCGGCGACGAGGACTGGCCTTGCCTCGCCCCCGGCCTGCTGATGAAGCAGACTATCCAATCGGCGGCGCTGGCTGTGATGCCCAATTGCGGCCACGGCATCAACGAGGAGGACCCGGACGAATTCAATCGTCTGGTGGGTGACTTCCTGGCCCAGGTCGATGCCGGACGCTGGCCGGCGCGCGACGCGCGCGCGATCTCCGCCTCGATCACCGGGATGCGGTAGTTTCGGACTTGCCTTGACGCATCAACCGGCTGCCTGCATCACTCGATCACCAGAAAATCGGTAAACAAAGGGAACGTCGATGCAGCATCGTCTATCGCGCCGCACGCTGGCGCTGGCTTCGACAGCGACCATTTTCTCCAGCTTCGGCATCCTGCGCGCCCGAGCCGACGAGCCGATGCGGCTGCGCTGCTCGCTCGATACCGCGCCGAGCCACCTTCGCAACGTCGCCGTCGCCGACTATCTGAAGAAGCTCGAAGCCAAGTCCGGCGGCCGCATCAAGACGGAGATCTTTCACTCGGGCCAGCTGTTCGCCGACCTCGACGTCTCCAAGGCGCTGATCCAGGGCCAGGTCGAGATGGCGGCGCCGGGCGTGTGGACGCTGACCGGGTTCGTGCCCAACGCCGATATGCTGCAGCTGCCAGCGATGTACGGCCGCACCCTGGAGGAGACCCACCGCGTTGTCGACGGCCGCGCCGGCGCTCTGGTCAACGCCGAGGTCGAGAAGAAGCTGCGCGTGCACATGCTGCCCGGCTCGATCGATCTCGGGTTCCA
Source organism: Acetobacteraceae bacterium (assembly GCA_043745345.1). Taxonomy (GTDB): domain Bacteria; phylum Pseudomonadota; class Alphaproteobacteria; order Acetobacterales; family Acetobacteraceae; genus PALSA-911. The sequence goes on from JAYTTA010000587.1 coordinate 9,077, forward strand.
GAACTGGTATACGTCAAAGAAGGCGTTGGGCTCGGCTGCGGACTTGCAAGGCCTGAAGATCCGCAGCCCGGGCGGCGCCGGCACGTCGTGGCGGATCCGGTTCTTCGGTGGCATCCCCAACGTCACCGCGTGGCCGAACGTGCCGCTAGCCTTGTCGCAGGGCACGTTCGACGGCCTGGTCTCGACCAACCAGAGCCTGGCGACCGGCAAACTGTGGGAAGCCGGCGTGCGTCACGCCTATGAGGACCACCAGTTCTTCGGCGCCTACCTGCCCATGGTCAGCAACGTGTTTTGGGACAAGCTGCCGGCGGATCTGCAGACGACGATGACCGATCTGTGGACCCAGAATATTCCGGCTTACCGCGCCGGCATGGAAAAGGCGCAGGCGGATTCGCGGGCCATCCTGCAGGCCAACGGCGTCAGCTTCGTCGATCCCACGAAGGACGTGGTTGTGGCGGCGCGCAAATCCATGATGAAGCAGCAGGACGAGATGGCGCGGGAGATAAAGGTCTCGCCGGAGATGGTGCAGCTGGTGATGCAGGACCTCGGCGTCTCCTCTAGCTAGAGTCGCGAACATGCTGTGGTGGGACCGGATCGAGCAGACGCTGGTCGGGCTACTCGGCGCCTGCGCGCTAATCGTCGGCATGGTGCAGGTGATCGGCCGCTATCTGACACCCAACCACGCGATCAGTTGGGCCGAGGAGGTGATCGTCTACCTGATCATCTGGGCGGTGATGATCGTCTCCTCGCAACTGGTGCGCAGTGACGGCCATGTCCGCCCGGACCTCGTGCTGCGAGTGCTGCCGCCGCAAGGCCAGCGGGTGATGGAAGCGTTCAATTGCCTGGTCGCGCTGGCGTTCTGTGCCGGAATGGTGTGGTACGGGTGGGAGATCGTCTCGGCATCGTGGCTGCTCGACGAGACCAGCTCGACCGATCTTGGGTTTCCGATGTGGATCTATTATTCGGCGCTGCCGACCGGTGGCGCGCTGATGTTCTTGCGTTATGCCATTCGGCTGACGCGGTATGTCTTCTATTTCGACCCGGCGACGATGACGATCGGCCACGCCATCGCGCATGAAATGCCGCTCGACATGCGCGATCCGGACGGCGTGCCCCAGATAAAGATGGTTTCGAAGTAGCCATGTGGGCCGCTGGCTTTCTTGTCCTGTTCTTCGGGCTGCTGGCCGCGGGAACGCCGATCTTCCTGGTGCTCGGCATGTGCGCCGCGGTGCTGTACTTCGTCTCCGGCGAGCCACTGATCGGCGTCGCCCAGGTCATCATCGACCACCTCAACTCCTCCACGCTGATGGCGCTGCCGCTGTTCGTGATGGCGGCGGCGTTCATGCGCCATGGCGGGGTTGCCAAGGCGCTGGTCAACGTGGCGATCGCCTGGCTCGGCGGTATCCGCGGCTCGTTGGGCCTGGTCACGGTGGTCGCCTGCACGCTGTTCGCGGCGATCTGCGGATCGTCGGTCGCGACCGCGCTGGCGATGGGCACCATCCTGCTGCCGGCGATGATCGAGCGCGGCTATCCGCGCAGCTTCGCGCTCGGCGTGATCGGCGCGTCTGGCACCATCGGCATCGTCATTCCGCCATCGCTGGCCTTGATCCTGTACGGCATCGTCGCCGAGCAGTCGGTGCCGCGGCTGTTCCTGGCCGGCATTCTGCCCGGGCTGCTGCAGGCGGTCGCGTTCTTCGGCTGGGTCTGGTACGACGCAAAGCGGCGCAACTTCCCCAAGGAAGACTGGCTGCCGATGGCCGAGCGGCTGCGGGTGACGTGGTATGCCCTGCCGGCGCTTTCGGTGCCGGTAGTGGTGCTGGTCGGCATCTATGGCGGGCTGGTTACCGTGACCGAGGCGGCAGCGGTCTCCGCCGTGGTCGCGCTGTTCATCAGCCTGTTCGTCTATCGCGGCTTTCCCATAAGGCGCACGCTGTGGGTGATCGCCGATGCGCTGCGCTCGGCGGGGACCATCATGCTGATCGTCGCCAGCGCGCTGGCCTTCGGCCATTGGATGACAGCGTCCGGCATCCCCGCGAAGCTGGTCGATTTCGTGCTCGCCAACCATTTTTCGACGTGGCAGTTCCTGCTGACGATCAACGTTCTGCTGCTGATCTTGGGCTGCTTCCTCGAAGTCGTGGCGACCCTGCTGCTAGTGCT
>JAYTTA010000588.1:0-11071 GCA_043745345.1 Acetobacteraceae bacterium
AAATCCTGCCGGATCCATGGCGACACGGTTCGCGGCCAAGCCTCCAGCCCGTCGCCGGTTCTGAACGCGGTCGCCTGCTCTGCCGCCCGAGCGAGGAACCCGCCAATGATGCCCACGGGGTCGGCCCGCCACGCGGCCATTAGGATCGCGCCGGCCTCCTCGGACACGATCTTTGGCCCTCCCGCCCGCGCCAGGGGGCTGTCGTCGCGCCATAGGAAATCGTCGGAGGCGACCGGCAGAAGGTCGATCTGCCTGCACAGGCGCCAGCCGGCGGCTGGGCAGTTACGCCGCAGCGCGGCCATCCCCGGACCGTCCTCGATCAACCGGGCGAGCAGGAAGACATTGCCATACGGCGACAGCGACACCCGCCCATGCCCGGCCACGTTCATCACGACCAGGATCAGGCACGCGAACACCGGCGGCAGCACCGCGAGCCAAGGGCGGCTGCCGTGGCTTTCCGAACCAAGCCAGCGCCGCGCCGCCATCAGCAGCACCAGCAGCACGAGAGCCAACGGCACGTGGCTTTGATGCGAGGCGATCATGAACGTGGAAAAGAATACTAATGCAACCAGTTCGCCGCGGCCCAGCCGCTCTGGCGCCAGCACCAGCAGCGCCATGGTCAGCGCCAGCACCGGCGTGAACACGTCGGGCATCAGCTGGGAAACATGCCACGGCAGCGAGGTGGACAGCGCCAGCGCCAGCACCGCCGCCGGCAGGGACCAGGCAGGGGCCGCCGGCCACAGCACGCGACGGGTCAGATGCAGCATGGCGGCGGTCAGCAGCGCCTGCGCCGCGACGACCGGCCAAAGCGTGATCTGCCAGTGCAGCGGATAAAGGAACAGGCTGTAGACCGCAGGCCGGTCCCATCCGAGATACAGGTGGATGGCCTGCGACAGATAGGTCCCGGTGTCGGAGAACACCAGCGGGTAGCCGTTCCACATCGCCGGCCAGGCGAGCAGCACGGCCGAGATGAAAATCCCTACCCGATCCGCCCGGCTACGCACGGAAATAGCCGCCGTAGCGCGGATGGTAGATCTCGGCGTCGGCAAAGCCCGAACGCAGATGCGCCTCGGCATCGACCCGCGTCAGCACGACGCCGACCGAGCTCGCCTGTGCCTCAGCCAAAAGGTCGAGCGAGTGCTGCACGACTTCGCGTGGGGTGCTGCGCCAGCGCAGGCACAGCAGCGTGGCATCCGCCATCCGCGCGACCACCCTGGCATCCGCCATCGCGCAGGCCGGCGGCGCGTCGAGCAGCACGAGGTCGTATGTTTCGCGCAACGTCGCCAGCAGGGCCGTCATCGCGTCCGACATCAGCAGCCCGAGCGAGTTCGCCTCCGGTGCGCCCGCCGGCACGTAATCGAGGGGGGTGACCTCGTCGCGGCAGATTACTTTTTCTATATCAACATGGCCGAGCAGACAGTCGACCAGCCCAAGGTTAGCGTCGGCGTGCAACAGCCGGCCGAGCGACGGTTGCCGGATGTCGCAGTCGACCACCACCACGCGCTCCCCGGCCATTGCGGCGATGCGCCCGAGCGACAGCGCGACCGTGGTCTTGCCCTCGGCCGGTCGGGCCGCGGTGATCGCGATCACCCGCGGCCGGTGCGGGCCCAGCCACAGCGCAGCGCGCAGCGCCCGCAGCTGCTCGGCGAACGGCGACAGCGGCCTTTGCGCGGCATACTCGTCGATCCGCGCACCGCCGAGCTGCCGTCGGCCGACCTCCGGGATCAGCGCGAAGCACGACAGGCCAAGCCTTTTCCGAACCTCGTCGCCGCTCTGGAAGGTGCTGTCCGAAACCTCGGCGAGGTAGGCCAGGAACAGCCCAAACAGCACCGCAAAGACGCAGGCCGCCGCCAGCAGCGGCAGCCTGCGCGGGTAGCTCGGCAACGACGGCGGCAAGGCGGCCGAGATCAGCCGCGCATCCGGCATCTCGATCGCTGTCTGCTGCACGGTCTGCTGGATCCGCTCCAGCACCGCGGCGAGCAGCGTGCGCGACGCATCAGCGTCGCGCTCCATCACGTTCAGCGACACCTGGGCCTGGTCATTCAAGGTCAGCGTTGCCTGCTCGCGTGAAAATACCTGCTCCAGCCCGGCGACGCGTGTCCGCGACACTCGCAGCTCGGCTTCGGCGGCGGCGGCGGCGCGCCCGATTTCGGCACCGACCGACCGTTGCAGTCCGGCCAGCTGAGAATGCGCGGCGATCGCCTCCGGATGGTTCGGCCCGAAGCGAGTGGCCAGCGATTGCAGCTGCGCCGACAGCTGGTCCTGGTGCAGCCGGATGGCCCCGACACTCGGCGCGATCGCCGCCTGCAACGCCGCACCCGACCGGCCGCGCGCGCCATCCAGCCGCGCCTCGGCCTGGGCGGCCTCGTTGCGCGCCTGGATCAGGTCGGCGGAAAGCCGGCTGGCGCGCTCGGTCTCCAGCCCGGCCTGGACGCCGCGTGCCAGGCCGTTCGCCGCTCGGAACGCGGCGATGCGGCTTTCCGCCGCCAGCACCTCGCGGCGCAACTCGGCCGCCCGGCCGTCGAGCCACAGGTTGGCGCGGTGCCCGGCCTGGATCTTGGCATCGAGCTGATCCTGGACATACAGACGGGCGACCGCATTGGCGGCATCGGCGGCAAGCGCACGGTCCTGCGATACGAAGGCGACCTCGATCACCCGCGACGCCTTCGCCGTGGTGGCGCTGGTCGCGTCGCGCACCGCCATCTCGACGGCGTTGCGAACATCCGCCTCGTTTGCGCCCGTCTCCGGCTGCCACAACGCCGACAGCCGCGCCAAAAACGACGGCCGGCGTAGCATCGCGTTGAACTCGGGACGATCGAACAGCCGGAACTCGGCCGCCACCCGGGCGGCGATCGGTAATCCGCGCACGATCTCGGCCTGGCTGCTCATCACCGGCTCGGTCGTCGGATCGGTGCGCAGCACGCTTTGCAGCTCGCGCGCGGCATAGGCGCCGGGTTCGAACAGCACGGTGGCGGCCGCAGTGTAGCGCGGCACCGCCCGTTCGAGCGCAACCAAGGCGAGGATCGGGATCACTGTCAGACAAAGGCCAAAGATCAGTCGCCGCCGCCGCAGGATGTGCAAGGCAGCACCGAATGACAGGCCTGCCTCGCCCTTGACCCGGCCTAAAGCGTGCCCGTCAGCCGCACGCCCGAAGATGGGTTCCGGCAGAAGCTGCCCAGCCGCGCTCAACCTCGATCTTTCGCGTTCATCCGGAACTCCGTTCGGATAGGCTATGTCCGACACGTGAATGTCTACCACCATGAGTAATATTTTATGAAGCTTAAATCTACTCCTAGTTGTTTTCTTAATCGTATTGCCCCAGATTTCGTCAGGTCCGTTCGCGTCCTGCTGCTCGTCGGCCTGATCGCGGGCGCAGCGGCACCCGACCCGGCACCCGGTCCGGTCCGGATCATCGGCGGCCCCACGACCGGCTGCATCGCCGGCGCCGTCGAGCTGCCGCCCGAGGGCACCGGCTACCGGACCATCCACCCCGCCGCCAGCGCGTTCTGGGGCGCGCCCTCGACCATCGCCACGGTCCAGGAACTTGGCCGCCGCGCGCGCTCTGCCGGCATCGGAGACCTCTATGTCGAGGAAATTTCAAAACCCCGCGGCGGGCTGATTTCTGGCGTGCACGCCTCGCACCAGACCGGCCTCGACATCGACATCGGCCTCGACACCCGGCAAAAACCCGACCTCACCCCGGCGCAGCGCGAAACCGTGGAGCTGCCGACCCTGGTCCGTCCCGACCGCCGATTCGTGCTGGAGGATCGGTGGTCGCCCGCCACCGCTACCCTGCTGCGGCTGGCCGCCGAGCTGCCGGAGATCGACCGCGTCCTGGTTAACCCGGCGATCAAGCGCAAGCTGTGCGACAGCACGACCGGCGACCGCGCCTGGCTGCGCCGGATCCGGCCATGGTACGGCCATGCCGCCCACATGCATGTTCATCTGCGCTGCCCGGCGGACCAGGCCGACTGCGTCTCGCAACCGCCACCACCCGCCGGCGACGGCTGTGATGCCTCCCTCGCCTGGTGGTTCGAGCAGCTTGACGCACCATCCCCGCCTTCGTCGGAAAAGCCCAAACCGCTACCGCCGATATCCGCCGCCTGCCGCGTGATTTTTGCTGGTGCCAAGCCTTTCTGATCGCCAACGGCGCTTGCCGATCCGTCCGCGCCACTCCATGTTCGGCCAAACTGCACGCAAGATGGAGCGAAAGATGAACGTAGCGTTGGACGCAGACAGCTTGGCGACCCTCAAATTCGGTATCGGCCAGCCGGTACCGCGGAAAGAGGATCCGATGCTGCTGCAGGGCCAGGGCCGCTACACCGACGACATCCAGCTCCCCGGCCAGCTCTACGCCGTCATCGTCCGGTCACAGATCGCGCACGGCCACATCCTCTCGATCGACACTGAAATGGCGGCCGCGATGCCGGGCGTGCTCGGCGTTTACACCGGCGCCGACCTGGTCGCCGGGGGCTTCGGTCTGATGCCCAAGGGCCTTGCTTTCAAGAACCGCGACGGCTCCGAAATGGCCAAGCCCGACCAGCTGCCGCTGACGACCGATTTTGTCCGCTATGTCGGCGATCCGGTGGCGTTCGTGGTTGCCGAGACCCAGATGCAGGCGCGCGATGCGGCCGAGGCGGTGATGATCGACATTGACCCCCTGCCCGCCGTCACCGAGCCTTCTCTCGCCGCCGCGCCAGGCGCGCCACAGCTCTACCCAAACGTGCCCAACAACGTCGTCCTCGATTATCATTACGGCGATGCCGAGGGTGTCGCCAAGGCGATGTCGGCCGCGGCGCATGTGACGAAACTACGAATCCGCAACAACCGCATCATCGTCGCCCAGCTGGAGCCGCGCTCGGCGATCGGCGAATACAACCCGGGAAACGATCACTGGACGCTGCGGCTCGGCTGCCAGGGCGTGTTCGGCATGCGCCAGTTGCTAAGCTCGGTGCTTGGCGCCAAAACCGGCAACATTCATGTGCTGACCGGCAACGTCGGCGGCTCGTTCGGCATGAAGGCGTCGCTCTACCCCGAATACCTCTGTGCCCTGCACGCCGCCCGCGCGCTCGGAAGACCGGTCAAATGGACCGACGAGCGCTCGGAAAGCTTTTTATCCGATAGCCACGGCCGCGATCATGACTTTACCGCCGAACTGGCACTCGACACCCAAGGCCATTTCACCGCACTTCGCCTGACAGGCTTCGGCAACGTCGGCGCGGTGATGTCGAACTCGACACCGCAACCCTCGACCCTCAACGCGGTCAAGAATAGCATCAGCGTCTACCGCACCCCGGTGCTCGAAGTGAACACCAGGATCGTCTTCACAAACACCACCCCCGTCGGCCCCTACCGCGGCGCCGGCCGGCCCGAGGCCAACTACTACATGGAGCGGCTGATCGACACCGCCGCCGCCGAGATGGGCATCGACCGCATCGAACTCCGCCGCCGCAACCATATCTCCGCGGATGCCTTCCCCTACCGCACCCCGTCCGGCAACGACTACGACAGCGGCGATTTCCCCGCTTTGCTCGACCACGCACTTGCTCTCGCCGACTGGGACAACTTCTCCACCCGCCGCACCGAAAGCCGCCGCCGTGGTAAACTGCGCGGCCTCGGGGTCGGCCAGTACCTCGAGGTCACCGCCCCGCCGGGCGCCGAGATGGGCGGCATCCGGTTCGAGCCGGACGGCTCTGTCACCATCATCACCGGCACCCTCGATTATGGCCAGGGCCACGCCACCCCGTTCGCGCAGGTGCTCAGCAGCCAGCTCGGCGTGCCGTTCGATAAGATCCGGCTGATCCAGGGCGACAGCGACCAGCTTATCGCTGGCGGCGGCACAGGCGGTTCCAAGTCGATCATCACCAGCGGCGGCGCCATCATCGAGGCCAGCGGGCTGGTCATCGACAAGGGCAAGAAGATCGCCGCCCACGTGCTCGAAGCCGCCGAGATTGACATCGAGTTCTCCGGCGGCCGGTTCAACATTGCCGGCACCGACCGCGGCATCGGCATCATGGAGCTGGCGGCCAAGCTGCGCGACGGCATGGAACTGCCGCCCGACGTGCCCGCCAGCCTCGACGTGGCCCACATCTACAAGGGTGCGCCCTCCTCATTTCCGAATGGCTGCCATGTTGCCGAGGTCGAAATCGATCCCGATACCGGCGAGACCGAGGTCGTGCGCTACTCGATGGTCAACGACTTCGGCGTCGTCATCAATCCTCTATTGGTTGAGGGCCAAGCCCATGGCGGCATCGTCCAGGGCATCGGCCAGGCACTGCGCGAGCGCGTTGTCTACAACGAGGACGGCCAGCTGATGACAGGGTCGTTCATGGATTACTGCCTGCCACGCGCCGTGGATGCACCATCCTTCGCCTTCGGCGCCCACTCCGTGCCCGCGCGCACCAACCTGCTCGGCGCCAAGGGCTGCGGCGAGGCCGGCTGCGCCGGGGCACTGCCGTCGGTAATGAACGCGGTCGTCGATGCGCTGTCGGAGTTCGGTATCCGGCACATCGACATGCCGGCAACGCCTGAGGCGGTTTGGGCCGCAATTGAAGCAGCAAGAAAGTAAGCAAGGTTTGGGGCTCTGCCCCAAACCCCGCCGAGGGGAGCGCTCCCAAACCCGCTTAACCTTGCTTGCTGCCGCAATCCCCCCCATCTTCGGGACACGGGCAAAACAGGCGATATACGCATGGCGCAACATCGGCTGGTTCTCTGCGCTCAGGACAGGGTGATTGCGCCGGTGGTGCAACGTGTCTGGGCCAACATCCGTCAGGAAGCCGCCGCCGTTGCCGTGCGTGAGCCTGTACTGGCCCGGCTTATCGACGAGCAGGTCCTCCGTCACGACTGCTTTGCCGAGGCACTGATCGCTGTGCTCGCCCGGCGCCTCGCGGTTCCCGCCTTCGACGAATGGACGCTGTCGGATGTCATCCGCGAGGTCCTCGACGTCGATCTCGGCATCGTCGCTGCTGCCGCGACCGACCTCCAGGCCATTCGCGACCGCGATCCCGCCTGCCCCGACCAGCTCACGCCCCTGCTCTACTTCAAGGGCTACCAGGCGCTGCAGGCCCACCGCATCGCTCACCGCTTGTGGCTGCAGAACAAGATCCACCTTGCCCGCCATGTCCAAAGCCGCGTGTCTGAAACCTTTGGCGTCGACATTCACCCCGCGGCGCAGATGGGCCACGGCATTCTGATCGACCATGCCACCGGCCTGGTGATCGGCGAAACCGCCGTGGTCGAGGACGACGTCTCCATCCTGCAGGGTGTTACGCTTGGCGGCACCGGCAAGGAATGCGGCGACCGCCACCCGAAGATCCGCCGCGGCGTGCTGCTCGGCGCCGGCGCCACTGTGCTCGGCAATATAGAGGTCGGTGAAGGCGCCAAGATCGGAGCCGGCAGCATCGTGCTGAGCTCTATCGCGGCCTTCACCACCGCCGTTGGCGTCCCCGCGCGCTCGGTGGGTCCCAGGCTGACGCAAGAAGCCTCGATGACGATGGAACAGGGTATGCCGGCGATGAGCACCGGCAAGTAGCCCGAAAACCGGCCTACCCGGCGTCTGCGAAACCAGTCCGAGACGAACGCCCGGTTGATGTCAATATTGGTTTGACAATCTGTTCGGCTTAGTTATGAACTCCTTTTCTAGGCGCAAAGCCAACGAAACCAGAATAGTTGCGCCAAGAGAACGGGGACACCGATCAATGAGCTTATTCAGTCCGCCTGCCTATCCGGCATGTCTCGCGCCGCAATATTGGGACAGGAAGAAGGGCGCGATCGCGAAGCTCGCCGGCGAGACCGGCATTGGCGTGTCGTTGACCAAGCTGAAGAAGGTTTTCGACGCCACCGACTGGAAGATTATCCAGGTCGACGATCGGAAGCCGAAGATCAATGATTTCCAGCTCCCGGTATGGGACAAGATGTGCAAGGACGCGGCAACCGACGGCGTCAAGGAACTGGGCAAGCTGCGCACGGCCGCCTACGAGACGCGCGACCTTGCCGAGGCCACCGCCACAAAATTCCGCAAGAACAAGCTGATCCCGAAAGAATCGACTGCCCTGTGTGAGGAGATCAAGAAGGCAGCCGACCAGCTTGGCGTGGGGTCCAATCCCAACTCGGTTTCAGGCTTCGTCAGCACCGCTTACAAGGATGGACGCAAGTGGCTCGACATAACCATCAAGCTGCTGGAAAGCGGCGGCCTGGCGAAGAACGTCCAGATCGCCCAGACCGCGACCGATGGGCTGAAGGCCCCCGAGGATTGGAAGAAGGAGAACATCTTCACCAAGACCCGCAACATCACCCAGATACTTGGCAACGCGGTAAAGGTCGCCAATGCCGGCTATCCGCTTGGGATCAATGCAACCCAGTGCAAGCAGCTGCTCGACCGGCTTGCCTATTACGGCAACGACACCGCCCAGCCTTTCGACGATGGCGACGTGAAGGGATTCGAGGAACATAAGAAAAAGCTTTCGGCCTTGCTTACGGTCGCTGGGAAGATCAAGGTCTAGCCTAGGACTATTTGGCTGCTGCGGTTTTGACCTCCTCCGGCAACGCTGTCTCCCATCCACCGCCCAGCGCCTTGTAGATCGACACCAGGTTGCCTGACACGGCGGTGGTGCTCTGCGCCAGCGCGTCCTCGGTGCTGAGCAGCGATCGCTGGGCGTCCAGCACAGACAGGAAATCCGCCACCCCCGCCGAGTAGCGGGTTTGCGCCTGGGCCAAAGCGCGGCGGTTCTGCACCACGGCGCGGGCCAGCGCGTCGCGGCGGCGCTGCTCGGTGTCGTAGGCGGTCAGCGCATTGTCGACCTCGTGCCACGACCGCAGCACGACCTGCTGGTAGCGCAGCGCGGCGCCCTGCTGCTGGGCGGTGCGCAGCGCCAGGTTGCCCTTAAGCCGGCCGGCATCGAAGATGGGCACGCTCAACGAAGGCCCGAGCGTGTACTGGTGGGCATCGAAGTTGGAGATATCCTTCAGCCGCAACGCCTGGATGCCGATGCTGCCGGACAGGGTGACAGTGGGATAGAAGTTGGCCACGGCAACTCCAATGTCGGCGGTGGCGCTGTGAAGTTCGGCCTCCGCCTGACGAATGTCCGGCCGGCGCCGCGCCAATTCGCCAGGCATCCCCACCGGCACCCGAGGCGGCACCGGCGGTACCGGCTCGGGCGTCAGCAGCTGGGCGCTGACCGCGCCCGGCTCCTGACCCAGCAGCAGGGAAATCGCGTTGATCAGCTGCGCCTGCTGCGCCTGCAACCGCGGAAGGTCGGCCTCGATGGTCGCGACCTGGGCCGAGGCGTTGGCGACGTCGAGGTCGGTAACCAGGCCGCCGGTGGCGCGCTCCTGCACCAGGGAAAAGCTTTGCCGCGAGGTGCGCAGGTTGCGCTGGGCGATGGCCAGGCTGGCTTGCGCGCCGCGCAGCTGGATATAGTCGCGCGCCACCTCCGCCATCGCCGACAGCAGCGCATCCCGCCGCGCCTCGGCCGATGCCGTCAGCGCCGCGTCGGACGACTCGATGGACCGCCGCACCCGGCCCCACAGATCAAGCTCCCACGACGCATCGAAGCCGTAACTGTAGAGATCGAACGGTTGCAGCCGGGAGCCGCGGATGCCGCCCGCCTGGCTACCCGCAGCGCCGGCGCCAAGCAGACCGAAGATACCCTTGCTGCTGGCCTGCTGGGTGATGTAGCCGGCGGAGCCGTTCAGCCGGGGGAACTGCGAGGCGCTGGTAATGCCGAGTTGTCCACGCGACTCGGCCAGGCGCGAGGTCGCCAGCTGGACATCGAGGTTCTCGCCGGCGACGCGTTCGATCAAGTCGGAAAGCACCGGGTCGTTGAACAGCCGCCACCAGGCCGGATCCACCGCGTCGGCCACCGGCTGGCTGGCGGCCGGCTTGCCGAAGGTCGTTTTACGCCCCTCGAGGTCGGTCAGCACGGCCGGCGTGCCGGCGTCGGGCGGCACGAAATCCGGGCCCACGGTGCAGGCGGCCAGGATCACGGCCATCAGCACGGCCGCCTTGCATTGAAAAATCATTCGCCAGTCACACCCATCGTTCCGCGTCCATGTTGCGCGCCCGCGTCCGCATCGGCCATAGCAGGCACGCGCGTCTGCCGATTGACGGTCGATAGGATCATGCCAATCTGCTACTCGACCCCAATCTGGCGCTTGGCCAGGGAGAAGCGATCATGGACGAAAGCCGCGGGCTGGCCGAGGCTCTGGTCCACATCGACGCTGGCCTCGCAACCTCCCGCGAAAGCCTGTTCGAGTGGCTGCGCATCCCGAGCATCAGCGCCCAGCCGGCGCATCGGGCCGACTGTCTGGCGGCCGCGACCTGGGCTCGCGATCGCTTGACTGACCTGAGCTTCACTGCCGAGCTGCGCGAAACTCCCGACCATCCGGTGGTGTTGGCGCGCCATCCCGGCCCCGGTCCGCATGTTCTGTTCTATGGACATTACGACGTGCAGCCGCCCGACCCGATCGATCTGTGGACCAGCCCGCCATTCGAGCCGGCCTTGATCGACGGCCCCCACGGGAAAAGATACGTCGCCCGCGGCTCGATCCCTGTGGTCGAGTCGCTCAAGCGCAGTCTCGGCATCGACAGCGTGCTGATGGGCTTCGGGCTCGACGACGATCAGATCCACAGTCCGAACGAGAAGTTCGAGCAGATCTGCTTTCATCATGGCATACGCGCCCACGCGCGGTTGCTGGCGAAATTCGCCCAAGCGTGACTATGACTGGTGTGGGTGGCGCCTTCGATCTGGCAATCATCGGCGGCGGTATCAACGGCTGCGGCATCGCGCGTGACGCCGCCGGGCGTGGGCTGTCCGTCATCCTGATCGAGCAGGGCGACCTGGCCCAGGGCACATCCTCGGCCTCGACCAAGCTGATCCATGGCGGCCTTCGCTACCTCGAACAATATCATTTTCGGCTGGTGCGCGAGGCGTTGGCTGAGCGCGAGATCCTGCTGCGAATGGCGCCACACATCGCCTGGCCACTGCGCTTCGTGCTGCCGCACCATCCCGGCCTGCGACCGTGGCCAGTGATCCGGCTCGGGCTTTTCCTCTACGACCATATCGGCGGACGC
>JAYTTA010000589.1:0-11063 GCA_043745345.1 Acetobacteraceae bacterium
GCGCCAACCATCGTGGTCATCGCGTTGCCCATCAGGTTTTGCAGCTCCAGCGCCTCCATCAGGTCGCTGTTCCAGACCAAGCTGCGGTCGGTCATCTTCATGTCGTCCAGCCCAGACCAAATCTTTTTCATCTTGCCGACGCCCTCGGTTAGGCTGGCCGCAGTGCGAAACACCGCGGCGTGGGCCTGCATGCCGCGCTGCATGCTATCGCGCAGCTCGGCGACCTTGGTTGTGCCCGTAGCGTTGCGGGTGCGGTCGAACCGGTCGAGCGACGCCTCGCCGGCCTTTGGCGGCAGCGGCGCCTGAGAGGCACCAGGCTTGATGGTGTCGGCGGCACGGTGGGCGGCGGCGCGGCCGAATACGACCAAGTCGAGTAAGGAGTTTGTGCCGAGCCGGTTGGCGCCGTGCACGGATACGCAGGCGGCTTCGCCGACCGCCATCAAGCCGGAGACGACGGCGTCGGGGTTGTCCCGTGTCGGGCGCAGCACCTCGCCGTGGTAGTTGGTCGGCACGCCGCCCATGTTATAGTGCACGGTCGGGAGCACCGGGATCGCCGATTTCGTCACCTCCACGCCCGCGAACACGCGGGCGGTCTCAGAAATACCGGGCAGCCGCTCGTTCAGCAGGTCGGCGCCGAGATGCTCCAGATGGAGCATGATATGGTCCTTGTTCGGACCGCAACCGCGCCCCTCGTTGATCTCGATGGTCATCGAACGCGATACCACGTCGCGTGAGGCTAGGTCCTTGGCAGTCGGCGCATAGCGCTCCATGAACCGCTCGCCCTCGCTATTGGACAGATAGCCGCCCTCACCCCGCGCGCCCTCGGTGATCAAGCAGCCGGCGGGGAAGATGCCGGTCGGATGGAACTGAACGAATTCCATGTCCTGCACGGGGAGCCCGGCACGAATCGCCATGCCGGTGCCATCGCCGGTGCAGGTATGGGCGGAAGTGCAGGACAGATAGGCGCGGCCATAGCCGCCGGTAGCGAGAACAACCTTCTGCGCCCGAAACCGGTGCATGGAGCCGTCCTCCAGGTTCCAAGCCATGACGCCGCGGCAGACGCCCTCGTCGTCCATGATCAGGTCGAGGGCGAAATATTCCACGAAGAACTCGACCTCATGCTTGAGGCTCTGCTGATAAAGCGTGTGCAGGATGGCGTGGCCGGTGCGGTCGGCGGCGGCGCAGGCGCGCATCGCCGGGCTTTTGCCGTAATCGGCCATGTGGCCGCCGAACGGCCGCTGGTAGATGCGACCATCCTCGGTGCGGCTGAACGGCACGCCAAAATGCTCGAGCTCATAGACGGCGGGGATCGCCTCGCGGCACATGTATTCGATGGCGTCTTGGTCGCCGAGCCAGTCGGATCCTTTGACAGTGTCGTACATGTGCCAGCGCCAGTCGTCCTCGCCCATATTGCCGAGTGCGGCGCCGATACCGCCCTGTGCGGCGACAGTGTGGCTACGGGTCGGGAACACCTTGGTGATGCAGGCAGTCTTTAGCCCGGCGGCACCCATGCCGAGCGTTGCGCGCAATCCGGCGCCTCCGGCACCCACGACCACCACGTCGTACGTGTGGTCGATGACGTTGTAACTGCTGGTGGAAGGCTTGCTGATCGCGTTCATGGTTTACCCGTTCGCTCCTGCCGCTCCCGCACCGTCGCGGGGTTATGCTGCACTACAATAAAGTTGGAATTAGACCGCCTGGCCGCAAGCGGATTTCCGTTACAAACCTATCTTGAGGATGGAAACCACGCAGGCCAGCGCGAGCAGGGCGGCAACGCCCTTCATCGCCAACAGCGATATCACACGCGGCCCGTCGGCATGGACGTAATCCTCGATCACCGTCTGCAGGCCGAGTTGCAGGTGGTAGAAGGTCGCCAGCACCAGGGCCAGCAGCAGCACGATGGTCACCGGACCGCCGGCCCAGAACAGCACCGCTTCATGCGAGACGCTGCCGTAGCCCACTACGTTGTACAGGAACCATAGGCTCAGCGGCGCCAGGGCGGTTGCGGTGACGCGTTGCGCCCACCAGTGGCCGATGCCGGACTTGGCCGCGCCCATGCCGCGGGCACGGCCGAGCGGCGAGCGCATGATGTCGACCTCAAGCTTCTTCGGCCCAGTATTTCCCGGGTTTGCCATGATCAGTGCCCCACCAGCACGACGATCCAGGTCAGCACCGAGGCGACCGCGGTTGCGATCAGCACCCAGACCCCGGTCTTGTTGTAGCTGCGCCCGAGCCGTGCCATTAGCACGCCGCCCAGACTGGTGTTGAGATCGTCGCCGCCGAGCAGCGGCCCGTCGAAGCCGTAGCCGGCATCCCACGCCAGATGCCGTATGCCGTTGAACAGGTGGTAGAACAGCGCGACCGTCCAGCCGAACAGCATCAGCATGCCGATCCAGGAGAACATGAACGCCTGGACCGTGTAGAACGCATCCGGCGAGGTCGCAGCCGAAACCAGCCAGGCGGTCATCAGCAGGGTGCCAGCCGACAGCGCAATGCCGGTGATGCGGTGGAAGATTGACAGCGTCGAGGTGATCTGCGGCCGGTAGACCTGGAGGTGCGGCGACAGAGGACGGCGAACTAGGCGGCCATCGGTGGTGCGCCCTATCATCAGGGCCTCGCGTACGTCTTTCACAGGAACTCCAACATATATAGCCGGGCTTTATTCGGCATTCGGCAACTGTCTGTCCGGAAACCGCTAATTCCCTTACGCCCGGCCCGGAACAGGGTCAACGCGGTTACATCATCGCCATATGTTGGTGATATCCGCTGCTGGACCAAGAGGGCCGAGCGGAGTATGGCGAGACTATGACCCGTAACGCCGATATAACCCGCGCGACTTCGGAAACCGACGTCCGGCTGACCCTGGAGCTGGACGGGTCGGGGCGTCCCGAGATTGCCACGGGGATCGGCTTCCTCGACCACATGCTGACCGCCTTCGCGCGCCACGGGCTGTTCGACCTGACCGTGCAGGCGACGGGCGACCTGCACATCGATTTTCACCACACCACCGAGGATGTCGGCATCGTGCTCGGCCAGGCGGTGCTGCGCGCGCTTGGCGAAAAGCGCGGCATACGGCGGTTCGGCCAGGCGCTGGTGCCGATGGACGAGGCGCTGGCCGAGGCGGCGATCGACATCTCCGGACGCGGCCTGCTGATCTGGAAGGTCGGCTTCGAGCGGGACAAGGTCGGGGAAATGGACACCGAGTTGTTCGAGGAGTTTTTTCGCGCGTTCGCGGCCAATGCGGGGCTGACCCTGCATTTGACGCTTCGCGCCGGCCACAACGCGCATCATGTGGCAGAGGCCTGCTTCAAAGCGACGGCGCGGGCGCTGCGGATGGCAGTCGAGCCGGATCCACGGATCGGCGACGCCATTCCGTCGACCAAGGGCTCGCTGTGAAGTACTGGACTGCGCATGTGCGGCCGGGCGACTCTCCCTCGCTCATTCGGGAAGGCTTCAGTTGGGGCGGGGCGCTGTTTGGGCCGTTCTGGCTGTTGCTGCATCGCGTCTGGGTGCCCGGGCTGATCGCGCTGGCGGTCGCCGTGCTGATCGCGGTTTTGGCGCCCGACGATCTCACACCGGCGTTGTTTGGCCTTTACGGGTTTGCGCTCGGCCTGTTCGGCAACGATTTTCGGCGGTTCGCCGCCGAACGAGGCGGCTATGCCATGGACCACGTGCTGGCCGCCCGCAACGAGGACGCCGCCCTTGCGCGGCTGCTGGCGGCAAGGCCCGAGCTCGCGGCTGACTTCGCCGGCGACGTGTGCCGGCGCCCGTGAGTAGAAGCGCGTGATGCGGGTCGCGGTGATCGACTACGGCAGCGGCAACCTGGCCTCGGCGTCGCGCGCGCTCGCGCTGGCGGCGGACCGGCTTGGCATCGCGGCCCAGGTGGAAGTGACCGCCGACCCTGGCGCAGTGGCGCGTGCCGACCGCATCGTGCTGCCAGGTCAGGGCGCCTTCGCCGACTGTGCCCGGGGATTGCGCGGCGTCTGCGGCATGGCGGGCGCGATCGACGACGCGACCGATGCCGGCACCCCGTTCCTCGGCATCTGCGTCGGCATGCAGCTGATGGCGCAGCGCGGCCTGGAGCATGAGGTCACACCGGGCTTCGGCTGGATCGGCGGCGAGATCGCGGCGATGGACCCGCCTGGGCTGCGGCTGCCTCAGATGGGCTGGAACACGCTCGATTTCGAGCCGGGCGTGCATCCGCTGCTCGATCGCGTGACCCCGGGCGACCACGCCTACTTCGTGCACAGCTACGCCCTGACCGCCGGACCCTCGGGCGAAACCATCGCCACCACCGACTATGGCGGCCCGGTGGTCGCCATGGTGGCGTCCGGCAACCGCGCCGGCACCCAGTTCCACGTCGAGAAAAGCCAGGAGGTCGGCATCCGCATCCTGATGAATTTTCTCCGTTGGTCACCATGAGCAGATCCGCATGAGCAGCCCGGTGGCAACTGTGCCAGCCGACATCATGGTCGAGCGTGCGACCGAGTTGAGCGACGACGACCTGGCGGCTTTGTGCGAGGCGGCGGACGCGGCGATCCTCGACGGCGGCGGCTTCGGCTGGGTCAATCCACCCGGCCGCCAGTCGCTGGAACGCTACTTTCGCGGCGTGCTGCTGGTGCCCGAGCGCGAGCTTTTCCTGGTCCGGCTCAACGGCACCATCGTCGGCTGCGCCCAGCTGGTGCGCCCGCCACGCAACAACGAGGCACAGGCGTTTGCGGCATCGCTGATGCACTCGTTTATCGCCCCCTACGCGCGCGGCCACGGCCTGGCGACCTTGTTGACCAGAAGGGTGGAGGAGGGCGCTCGCGCGCTCGGCTACTATGCGCTCAACCTGGATGTGCGCGAGACGCAGGTGGTCGCGATCAGCCTGTACACGTCGCTCGGCTATACTAGGTGGGGCGTCAACCCGGTCTATGCCCGCGTGCGCGGCAAGACCGTGGGCGGCTATTTCTACCACAAGATTCTGCGGCCCGAAGTCGAAGCCAGCGCGCCTTCGGATGAGGCGGCAACGCCCGAATGCCCGGATTTTGAATGACCGGCCTCCAATGACTGGCCTGACCCTATATCCGGCGATCGACCTCAAGGACGGCCAGTGCGTCCGGCTGCGGCGCGGCGAAATGGCCGAAGCGACGGTCTACTCGCACGATCCCGGCGCCCAGGCGCGGGCCTGGCGCGATGCGGGCTGCCAGTGGCTGCACGTGGTCGACCTTAACGGCGCCTTCGCCGGGCGTGCGGTCAACCGCGAGGCGGTGGCGCAAATCCTGGCCGCGATCGATATCCCGGTGCAGCTCGGCGGCGGTATCCGCGACATGGCCGGCATCGAGGCCTGGCTGGCAGCCGGGGTGCGCCGGGTGATCCTGGGCAGTGCCGCGCTGAAGACTCCCGAACTGGTGAGGCTTGCCTGCCGCGCCCATCCCGGCCGGATTGCCGTCGGCATCGATGCGCGCGACGGGTTCGTGGCGGTGGAGGGGTGGGCGGAGACTTCCGAGGTGCGAGCGCTGGAATTGGCGCTGCGCTTCGAGGATGCCGGCGCGGCGGCGATCATCTACACCGACATCTCGCGCGATGGCATGCTGTCTGGGCTGAACCTGGAACAGACGATGGACCTCGCCTTCCAGCTGACCACGCCGGTGATCGCGTCGGGCGGCGTCGGTAGTATCTCTGACCTCCAGACGTTGAGGCGCGTTGCTCGCAGCCCGAACGGCAAGTGGATGCTGGACGGCGTCATAGTTGGCAGGGCGCTTTATGATGGGCGTGTGAAACCATCCGAGGCGCTGGCGCTGCTGGCCTCCTGATCCTCCGGCCTGACTAGACGATTGACAGGTTCATCCACAGCCAATCAGGCCGCTTGCATCATCGGTGCTTGCAACATTCGCGCGACGCTCCTCTAAAGGCGCATGTTGAAGTTGAGGGTGATTCCCTGCCTGGATGTCAAGGACGGACGCGTCGTCAAGGGCGTGAACTTCGTCGCGTTGCGCGATGCCGGCGATCCGGTGGAGCAGGCGGCGGTCTATGACGCCGCCGGCGCCGACGAGCTGACCTTCCTCGACATCACTGCCAGCCATGAGAACCGCGACACCATCCTGGATGTTGTGTCGCGCACCGCAGCCAGGGTGTTCCTGCCGCTGACCGTCGGCGGCGGCATCCGGGTGGTTGACGACCTGCGCCGGCTGCTGCTGGCCGGCGCCGACAAGTGCAGCATCAACTCCGCCGCCATCGCGCGGCCGGAATTTGTGCGCGAGGCTGCCGAGAAATTCGGCAGCCAGTGCGTGGTGGTGGCGGTCGATGCCAAGCGGACAGGACCCGGTCGATGGGAGGTGTTCACCCATGGTGGCCGCCGCAACACGGGGATCGACGCGGTCGAGTGGTGCCGCCAGGCGGCATCGCTCGGCGCCGGCGAGATACTGCTGACCAGCATGGACCGCGACGGCACCGGGCTGGGTTTCGACCTTGAACTCCTGGCCCGCGTCTGCGGCGCGATCCGGCTGCCGGTGGTGGCTTCGGGCGGCGTTGGCACGCTGGAGCATTTCGTCGAGGGTGCCCGCGCCGGCGCCACTGGGCTGCTGGCGGCCAGCGTGTTCCATTTCGGCACTTTCACCGTTTCCGACGTGAAGTCGGCGCTCGATCACGCCGGGCTGCCGGTGCGCTGGCCCGTGCTCGCGGCCTAGGGACCGAAGCTGCATGGCAAAGTTGATCAAGATCGCAAAGCCCAAGTTGTCGAAACCGAAGAAGAAGCTGGGGCGGGTCTTGGCCCAGCCGCCAGTGCTCGGCTCGACCGAGGCGATGGTGATGGACCGGTTGTGGTCGGTCGTGACCAGCCGGCGCGACGTCAATCCCGGCATCAGCCATTCGGCGCGCCTGCTGTCGCGTGGCACCGCCAAGGTCGCTCAGAAATTCGGCGAGGAGGCGGTCGAGGCGATCATCGAGGCGGTGGCCGGCAACCGCGAGGCCTTGATCGGCGAGAGCGCCGACGTTCTTTACCACTTGATCGTGCTGTGGGTATCGGTCGGCATCGAGCCGGCCGATGTCTGGAATGAGCTGGCACGGCGCGAGGGCGTCAGCGGCATCGCCGAGAAGGCGGCGCGGCTGCTGCCGAGCGCCTCGCGGCCGAACACCTCGAAAATTCCCTGAGCGTGGAGCCCTGATCATGCCGGTGAACGGCCTACCGCCCTATGACGACAACAACATCTTCGCCAGGATTCTGCGCGGCGAGATACCCTGTCGAAAAGTTTTCGAGGACGAGTGGGCGTTCGCGTTCCATGACATTTCGCCGCAGGCGCCGGTGCACGTGCTGGTGGTCCCGCGCGGAAAGTACTGCTCGTTCGCCGACTTTTCCACCACCGCCAGCCCCGAGGAAATCGCCGGCTTCACCCGCGCCTTAGGCCGGGTCGCGCGCGAGATGGGGCTGGAGGCCGCCGGCTACCGCATCATCGCCAACATGGGCGAGCACAGCGGGCAGGAGGTGCCGCACTACCACGCGCATATCTTGGCTGGTCGGCCGCTCGGAAGAATGCTGCCTGCATAGGAGCCATGCGGAGGCGACCGTGGCGTCGAACCCGGATGCACGTACCGGATATTCCAAGGTGCAGCGGAGAGAGGCGATGCTGGGTGGGGCGATGGTCAATTCCAAGGTGATCGAAACGCGCCAGCGGATGGCGCTGGTCGCCGGTGCCTTCACCCTATCGGTGTCGCTCGGCACGCGCGGCTCGCTCGGGCTGTTCCTGGCGCCGCTTGCCCTGATGGGATTGCCGATCGGCATGACCGCGTTCGCGATGGCAGTGAACTCGCTGGTCTGGGGTGCTGCGCAGCCCGTGGTCGGCGCGATGGCGGACCGTCATGGCGCCACGCGCATCCAGATGGTCGGCGCGGTGATGTACGCCGGCGGGTTCGCGCTGCCGGCGATGTTTCCGACCAGCTGGGCGATGATGCTGGGTATCGGCTTTCTCACCGGCATCGGTTCGGCCTGCACCGCCTTCGGCGTATCGCTGTCGGGCGTGGCGCGTGCCTACCCGCCGGAGCATCGCGCCGCCGCCGTCGGCCTGGCCGCAGTCGGCGGCTCGATCGGCCAGATGGTGTGCCCGTTGATCGCGGTCGGCGCGATGGCGCTGGGCGGCCCGCAATGGGGCCTGATGGCGATGGCGGCGCTGGTGCTGATGAGCTTTCCATTGGGTGTGCCGCTCGACCGTGCGGCGCTGGTGGTGCCGGAGCGGCGCAACTCGACCAGGGCGGTGCGGACGGCGCTTGGCAACCGTGCCTTCATCCTGGTCACGTTGGGCTTCTTCACCTGTGGCTTCCAGCTGGCTTTCCTGTCCACCCATCTGCCTGGCTATCTCACCTTGTGCGGCATGCCGGCCTCGGCCGGTGCCTTCGCGCTGACGGTGGTCGGCGCAACTAACATCCTCGGCAGCTACCTGTATGGCCGCTACGGCCAGCGCTTCGAGCCGCAGAAGGTACTGACTTGGCTGTATGTGGTGCGCGCCGCGGCGATCCTGACCTTCTATGCGGTGCCGAAGACCGGGTTCTCGACGATGGTCTTTGCCGGCGTGATGGGCCTGACCTGGCTGGTGACGGTACCACTGACCAGCGGCGTGGTCGCCCGGCTGTTTGGCGTCAGCGACATCGGCGCGCTGTTCGGCGTCTGTTTCATCAGCCACCAGGTCGGCAGTTTCCTGGGCGCCTGGATCGGCGGGCTGGCCTTCGCGTGGACGGGAAACTATGATTTGGCGTTCATTGCCACGGCGATCGCCGGTCTGGTTGCCGCGGCGCTCAATGTCCCGATCCGGTTTCCGCGGCCTGCCCAACCGGCCCAAGGCATGGCCTGACCGCGCTTCGAACAAGGTGAAAAGACATGCATTTCGGCACCGCGATGTTCTTCACCGACTACTCCATGGCACCGGGCGAGCTTGGCCAGGCGCTGGAGGCGAGAGGCTTCGAATCAGTCTGGGCGCCAGAGCACTCGCACATCCCGGTGACGCGCAAGACGCCGTTTCCCGGCACCGGCGAGCTGCCGAAGAAATACTACGACGCGATGGACCCGTTCGTGACGCTGACCGCGGCGGCGGCGGCGACCAGGACGCTGAAGATCGGCACCGGCATCTGCCTGGTGGCGCAGCGCGATCCGATCCAGACCGCCAAGCTGGTCGCCTCGATCGACAACGTGTCCAACGGGCGTTTCCTTTTCGGCGTCGGCAATGGCTGGAACCAGGACGAGATGGAGGACCACGGCACCGTCTATGCCACGCGCCACAAGCTGGCGCGCGAGAACATCGAGGTGATGAAGGCGATCTGGACGAACTCCAAAGCCGAATACCATGGCGAGTTCGTCAATTTCGATCCAATGATGGCGTGGCCGAAGCCGGTCCAGAAGCCGCACCCGCCGGTGATCGTCGGCGGCGCGTTTCCCTATTCGGCGCGGCGCGCGATCCGCTACGGCGATGGCTGGATTCCGCAGGCGACCCGCGCCGCCTATACCGAGCTGGTCGAACTGCTGCCGCGCTTCACCCAGATGTGCGCCGAGGCCGGGCGCGATCCCGCGAGCATCCCGATCACCATCTGGGGCGCCAAGAACGATCTCGATCTGCTCAAGCGGTACCGTGATCTTGGCGTCGAGCGCATGGTGGTCAGCGTCGAGAGCGAAAAGGCGGACACAATATATCCGCTACTCGACCATTGGGCCGAACTGATCTGCAAGGTTGCGGATTAGCCGCCGGTGAGTTCTCCCGCCAGCTATCGCCTTGGCAGTGCCGAGGTAAGCAAGGTGCTGGAACGCACCATCGCCTTCCCACCGTCCGCCCTGTTGCCAGCCTGGGATGAAGCGGCGGCCCTCCCGGAACGGAGCTGGCTGGTGCCGGACTCCATGGATGCGGCCGGCAAGCAGCTTACCATCAGCGTCCATAGCTGGCTGGTGAAGACGGCACGGCATGTGGTCCTCGTCGATACCGGCATCGGTAACGGCAAGACACGCGTCTCGTCCCTATTCAATGATCTCGACACGCCTTATCTCGCCCGTCTGGCCGAGGCGGGCGCCACGCCGGACACCGTGACTCACGTGCTGATGACCCATATCCACACCGACCATGTCGGCTGGAACACGATCCGGGTGGACGGCCAGTGGCGCCCGACCTTTCCCAACGCGCGCTACATCTTCCCGCGTGCCGGGCACGATTACTTCGATGAGCCGGCCGGGCGGGCGCGCGGCAACTACGACATGTACGCGGACAGCGTCCTGCCGGTGATCGTGGCGGGGCAGGCGGACATGGTCGCCGATGGTGGCGGCGAAGTGCTGGATGGCTTTGTCTATCATCCGACGCCCGGCCACAGCATCGATCACATGTCGATCGCCTTCCGTCAGGATGGTGAGGAAGCGCTGTTCGCCGGCGATGTGATGCACCACCCGATCCAGGTTCACCGGCCGGACTGGAGCTCGGTGTTCTGCGCCGACACGGCCCGGGCCGATCTGTCGCGACGATGGGCGCTCGACCATGCAAGCGACCGGAACGTGCTCTATCTCAGTTCGCATTTCGCCGGGACGTCAGCCGGCAGGGTGACACGGGATGGGGCCGGTTTTTGCTGGGAATTCGCCTGAGAAGGTGCGTCCGTCGCGGGGCGTCCGTGACGAATCCGAAATAAGGAAAACAACATGTTCCCATCCGAGCAGCTGCTTGCCGACCGCCAGGCGGACACAACATCGACGCCGCGGGTTCGGCCGCCACTGGCGCCCAGCCGCGCGGTGAACCACATCGCCCCCGATTGCGCCGGGCTGAATTTCTACGACATCGACCCAAGCCTGCACACCTCACTGCGGCTCAACATGGAGCCGGCGACCTACGCGCATTTCCAACCCTATTTCAGCGATCTGGGAAAAGTCGCCGGCGGCCGCCTCGACAGCCTGGCGCGGCTGGTCGATCGCAATCCGCCGGTGCTCGAGTATCGGAACCGGTTCGGCCAGGACACCGATACCATCACCTATCACCCCGCCTACCGGGAGATGGAAAAGATCGGCTTCGAGGACTTCAAGATGCACGCGATGTGTCACGTGCCGGGCCTGTTCGGCCTGCAGG
>JAYTTA010000590.1:0-2969 GCA_043745345.1 Acetobacteraceae bacterium
TGCGGTGCTATAGCGCCGCGGCCGGCAGGTCGCAACTGTTTGCCTGGAGGGTGAAGATGGCTTGCATCGCGGGCGGCGGCGCTCACCTCCTGTATCTGACTATGCTTAGGGCGACCTGTGATGGGCGCCAACCAACCTGACCGGAACGAGGCAGTGATATGACCGTGCCAACCATCTTTTTTTCCGACATCGATCCCGCGCGGTTGCGCGAGCCGCCGATCGGCTCGCTGTCGGATGTCGCCGAGCTGCTGGGTTCCAATGCCGGTGCCGCCATCGGTCGGGCGGCGATCGTGGTGACTTCCGGTAGCATCGCTCCGGAAATGTTTGCCGACCAGGTCTTGGTGGCCGTGGTGCGGGAGGGCGAGCCGGCGGCGGAAGAGCTGAAAACAGCGTCGGAGACCGGGGTGCTGATGGTGCGGACCCTGCCGCTGGTTTCGCTTGCCGTGCAGCTGCGCGACATCCTGGCGGGGCGGTTGCCGGAGGGTTCGCTCAATGCCGATCTGGCCAGCCGGCTGCGTCGGATGCTGCCGGCGTTGCCGCCAGAGACTGGCGGCAGCGCCGGGCCGGAGCCGACGCGCTACGGCGATTGGCAGCACAAGGGGCGTGTGACGGATTTCTGAGGCCGTAGGCAAGAAAGCCTGGGCTCTGCCAAACCCGCAAAGGAGCAGTTGCCCCTTTGACCCCTTCCTTGGGTTGGGCGCACCGGGGCGCTACCCCGGCGGGGTATGGGGCAGAGCCCCATACTTTTCTACATGCCGCGCCGGCCGATTGCCGCCGTCACGGTGTTTTCCAGCAGGCAGGCAATGGTCATCGGGCCGACGCCGCCAGGCACCGGGGTGATGGCGCCGGCGTGGGGCAGGCACTCGGCGAACGCGACATCGCCGGCCAGGGTGCCGTCCGGTAGGCGGTTGATGCCCACGTCGATCACCGTGGCGCCGTCGGCCACCCAGTCACCGCGCACCATGTTGGCGTGCCCTACGGCGGCGACCAGGATTTCGGCGCGACGGCACTCGACGGCGAGGTTGCGGGTGCGGGAGTGGGCGATGGTGATGGTGGCGTCGGCGGCCAGCAGCAGCGCCGCCATCGGCCGGCCGACGATGCCGGAGCGGCCCAGCACCAGCGCGCGGGCGCCGGCCGGGATGATGCCGGCGGCGGTCAGCAGCCGCATCACGCCGGTCGGGGTGCAGGGTGCCAGGAACGGCGCGCCCTCGGCGAGCCGGCCAACGTTGATCGGGTGGAAGCCGTCCACGTCTTTGGCCGGGTCAATGGCGGTGAGAATTGCGGCGGTCCGGATGTGGGCGGGCAGCGGCAGCTGGACCAGGATGGCGTCGATCGCCGGATCGTCGTTCAGCCCGGCGACGCAGGCCAACAACTCGGCTTCGGACGTTGTCGCGGGCAGGCGGAGGGTACGGGCGACGATGCCGACGCCGGCGGCGGCGCGGTCCTTGTTGCGGACATAGACGGCGCTGGCGGGATCGTCGCCGATCAGCACGACCGCCAGGCCCGGGACGAACGGCAAGCCCGCGACGCGGACCGCCAGTTCCAGGCGCATCGCCGCCGCGATGGCGCGGCCGTCGAGGATGCGGGCGGTCATAGGTTTAAAGAAATAACCCCTGCCAGCTGCCGAACTTGATCCCGGCGTACAGCGCGGCGAGCAGCGGGCGGATCACATACTGGATCAATACCAGAACGATGATCGGGCTGATGTCGATGTTGCCGAGATTTGGCATGTAGCGGCGGACCCGGCCGAGCACCGGTTCGGTGACGCGGGTCAGGAAGTCGCCGATGGTCCAGACCAGGCGGTTGCGGGTGTCGAGCACGCCGAACGAGATCAACAGGCTGAACACGGCGGCCAGGATGATCGCCCAGCTGTAGAAGCTGAGCACCAGATCGGCCAGGCGAAACACTATGTCCAAGATCATCCGTCGTTCTCCATCAAGGCGCGGAACCTAGCTTCGGGTGATTTTCGCCGCAACTGTTGCGAATCCGGTGCTCCACTCGCTTGACTTACGGCGGGTGGGCTGAGCATTGTCCGCGCCCCGAGACCCGCCGCGCCGATTTTGCGTGGCATACCCATGGAACGGGCCAATGGGAAGGGGGCTGTAGCTCAGTTGGGAGAGCGCGTCGTTCGCAATGACGAGGTCAGCGGTTCGATCCCGCTCAGCTCCACCATCCCACCCCTGCAACCGTCCGTCCGCTGCCGCGTTGACCGTCCGCGTCGGTTAACCGCAGGGAGGTGGAATTGACCCAGCCGCGAGGCCGTCGCCGGTGGCTGATATTGGCCATTCCGGTTGCCGCGATCGTGCTGGTCGCGGCGCTTTGGGACTGGAACTGGTTTCGGCCGATTGTTGAGTCGCGGGCTTCAGCGGCACTCGGACGGCACGTCACAGTCGGCCACCTTTCCGTGCATCCGGGCTGGACCAGCACGATCGTCGCCGACGGAATCCGGATCGGTAACCCGGACGGCTTCCCCGCCGACCCGCCCTTCACCACGGCAAACCGGCTGAGCATCACCATCAATATCGGTGAGCTGCTGCATGGGCGCATCGTACTGCCCGCCATCACGGTCGAAAAGCCGGTGGTCGAGGCGGCGCAGACGGCGGACGGCACCGCGAACTGGAGCTTTCCGGCGCTGTCGGGCGGCGGCGGTCAGGCGAAACCGTCGAACCCGCCGCAGATCGGCGCCCTGATCGTCCAGGACGGCCATGCCCATGTCGTCTCGGCCAAACTGCGCACCGACATGGCGATCGATGTCGCGACCGAGGATACCGCCGCAAACGGCAATCAGTCCGCCCGCGTTGTGGCGCGGGCCCGTGGCACCTATGCCGGCCAGCCGATCACTGCGGATGCGACGGCGGGGACTATCCTGTCGCTGCGCGATGCCGGCACGCCATATCCGATCAACATGCACATCGCCAATGGCCCGACCAAGGTCGCCCTGGATGGCACCGTGGAAAACCCGCTCAGCT